>JBARIB010000698.1:0-8999 GCA_049799535.1 Allostellaceae bacterium
TCACCGACAGGTTCGCAAGGTTGAATAGGGCACCCGCGGCGAAAGCCGGCGCGTAAAAGCCGAAATGGTCGTAGAGCGCGCCGGCGAACCAACCGCCGAACGCCATGCCGGACATGCCGGTGAACAACAATGTCGGCACCCGCCACGAAGCCTCGGATGACGGGAACAGATCTCGGATCGCCACGACGTAAGCGGGAATGATGCCGCTGAACCCCAGGCCGTAGGCGGCCGAGACGGCAAACAACCCCGCTTCGTCCTGGGTCACCGTGAAAGCAGCGATCGCCAAGGCCTGACACGCCGAGCCGGCGAATACCGCGGCGAGCCCGCCGATACGGTCCGTCAGCCACCCCCAGAACATCCGGCTGACAAAGGCGCAACCGAGCAGCACGGACAGCATTGCCGCTCCCGTTGCCGCCGGTATGCCGAGATCGCTACAAAGGGCGACAAGATGCCCCGCCGGCATCGCCATCGGCACGCAACACAGAAACGAGGCCGCGCAGAGCAGAGCCTGCACCAGGTTTGGTGGCAGCCTGAGCGCCTGGGCGCGGCGGCGCAAATGAGGAACAGAGACTTCGGTCCTTGCCGGTGGCGGAGGTGGGCGCAGGAACAGGGCCAATGGGATGATTGCCGCTGCGACCACGGTGGCGAAGCACAGCATCGTCGCTTGCCAGCCGAATGCGTCCATGCCGCGCTCAAAGACCGTCGGCCAGACCACGCCGGCGATATATTGCCCGGACGAGATCAAGGCGACGGCCGTTCCGCGCCGCCGGTCGAACCAGCGGCTCACATAAGTCACGAGCGGCGGAAAATGTGCGCTGTTGCCCAGCAAGCCGATCAGGACGGCGCTGCCGAGCACCAGCGCCCAGGTCTGCCCGATCGCCGAAACCGCCAAGCCGAGAGCCGTCATCGCGGCCCCGAATATCGCAACCGGCCGCATCCCGACCCGGTCCGCAATCCGCCCCATGCAGATGCCGCCAAGACCGGTGCCGAGCCAAACCAGTGAAGCAGCCAAGGCCACCACCGACCGATCGGTGTCGAGGGAAGCCGCAATGGGCTTCAGGCCCACGACGACGATGAGGGGCGCCCCATAGGAGAATGAAAGAATGGCGAGCGTAATCGACGCCGCTATCCAGGAGGAACGGCCTTCGATGCTGTCGGGATAACGGCGCCCCCGGACGGCGCTGTGTGGCATTACTATCGGCATTTTAACATCAGTAAGGGGAAAATGCGGCTCGCCTATAACCTTTCGACATAAAATGAGCTCCTCTCATCACGGCGCTGCCCCCCGCTCGCTGCCATCCGACGGGCCGGGGCTCGGGCGGGCGGAGCTTACCGCGCCCGACTGCTTCCCGTAACCCTCTCCAGGCGTCGTCCGGCCGCTTGTAGAAACGCAGTTGCGGGGCCTATCCTGACAGATCTGAGTTCACCCTTAGAGGGAGGTTGGCGAGCGATGGCAAGCGGCGGAGCGAATAACGGGAAATCTTACCTCTACGCGGGCTTAGCCGGCGAAACCGGGCGCGGACGGGTCGTTCACTCCGGCCTTTTCCGGATGGCCGACGGCAGCGAAGAATGGGAACCGCTGCAGCGTGGCTTGCCCGAGGCGCCGGCGGTGCGCGCGCTGGCGATCCACCCCCAGAACCCGGACATCGTCTATGCCGGCACGCAGTCCGGGCCTTATCGCAGCGCCGATCATGGCGAGCACTGGGAGAAGGTCGATCTGCCCGACCACGGCTTGCCGGTCTGGTCGGTCATGTTTCACCCGCAGGATCCCGAGGTGATGTTCGTCGGCTATGAGAACTGCGAGATCTACCGCAGCGACGATGGCGGGGAGCGCTGGATGCGCTTGCCGGTAAGCGTGCGTTTCCCGGAAATCACGACCGCGCCGGGCGCCAACCCAGCCAAGCGGGTTCTGAAGATGGACGCCAGTGTCGGCGACCCCGACGTGCTCTACGCAGCGATCGAGGTCGGTGGCACCTTGCGCTCGCTCGACGGCGGCGAGCACTGGGAAAATCTGAGCCACGGCCAATACGTGAACGACGACACCGTCGACATGCACGGGGTATTGGCGAGCCGCTGGCGGCCGGGCAATGTCTACGCAATCGGCCGGGCCGGCATGTTCCACAGCCCGGACGGCGGCGACCATTGGCGGCTCATGCCGCTCGAGCCACTCAATGCCAAGGGCCAGATCTATTGCCGCGACATTCGCGAAGTGCCTGGCAACCCACGCAAAATATGGCTGGCGGCCGGCGCCGGCTTCCAAAGCGACGTCGGAGTGCTATTGCACAGCACGGATGGCGGCGACAACTGGCGCCGCATCGATATGGGCATGCGCCCTTCGCATACGATGTTCGCTTTGGCGTTTGACGAGCGCCACCCCGAGCGCATGTCTTGCGCGACCAATGGCGGCGAGGTTTACAGCAGCCTCGATGCCGGCGAAAGCTGGATTACGCATCCCTCCCCGCCACGCGGTACTCAGATTTACGCACTAGCGCGCGGCTGAGCAAATCGGCGGCGGCCCCGCCCGGAACCCATTCGTGGATTTCGAGCTCAGCAGGGAGCAAAAACGGCTGCAGCAACGCTGCCGGCAACTGGCAGCCGATTTTGCCGCCCGTTCGGCAGCGCATGACCGCGATGCGACCCACCCGAGCGAGAATTACGAGCGTCTGCGGCAGGAAGGTTTTCTCGAGCTGAGCGTCCCCAAGGAATGGGGCGGTTCGGGCGTAGGTCTACTCGGCCATACATTGGCGTTCGAAGCGCTGGCGCAGGGTTGCCCCTCCACTGCGCTCGCCTTCAACATGCATGCCTCGGTCGTGATGCCCGTGTTGGAAAGCCCGGAAGTATCGACCGATGCCAAGCGGCGTGTCGCCGAACTCGTCGTGCAAAAGCGAAAGCTCATTGCCGGAAATTTTTCCGAGCCGGGCACGACATCACTGATCGGCGAGCGTCCGCTCAGCGCGCGAGTGCGACGAGTCGGCGGCGGATACAGTATTACCGGCCGCAAGATGTTCGCCTCGATGCTCGAAGCGGCGGATTACTGCATGGTGCTCGGCTATCCCGAAGCCGCCACGTGCCCCGCGGCCGGAATCATATTGCTCGTCCCGCGCAAAGCGGACGGGCGCCGGGTCGATGCCAACTGGGACACGCTCGGCATGCGCGCCACGCGCAGCGACTCTCTTATCCTGGACGAGTGTTGGCTGCCGGAGGATGCGGTCGTCTTCCAATCCGACGATATCAGGCCGTTTCGCATCGCCTACGCGAATTGGTTCTGGGGTTCTTACACGGCGGTCTATCTCGGCGTCGCCGCCGCAGCCTATGACGCGGTGCGCAAGATGCTGCACGCCCGTCAGCCGCAAGGCTATGCGCAACCGCTCGCCTATCATCATGATGCCCGCCGCCATGTAGCGGAAATGAGCGCCGATCTCGAGGCAGCGCGGCTGGTCACCTATCGGTCGGCCTGGCTCAGCGATACGCGAGGGCCGACGCCGGAAACCACGGCGGCGCTCTATCGCGCGAAATATGTCGTCGGCGAAGCCGTCAGCCGCATTACCCGCGCGGCGCTGACCCTCGCCGGCGCGCACGGCATCTTCAAGGGCTCACGGCTCGAGCAGTTGTTTCGCGACGGTGCGCTCGCGCCGCTGCAGCCGCCACAAGCGGATTTTTGTTTATTGAACATGGCCATATTCGAGTTGGCTCTCGATCCCGCGGAAATGCTCCCGCCGCTCAAACCTGCTTGAGCGGGTGACATTCCCCTTTCTGACAACATGCGCGGCATTCTCGGCATTCTCGCACTGCTCTGCCTTGCTTGGTTGGTTGGCGAGCGGCGGCGCGTCGATGGCATTCGCCATATCCCGTGGCGCACCGTTATCGCCGGCCTGGCGCTGCAGCTGGTGCTCGCGCTGTTGCTGCTGCGGCTGCCGCCGGCCTCCCATATATTGCTGTTGCTGAACCGCGCGGCCTTGGCATTGCAGGAGGCAACCGACAAGGGCACCGCGTTCGTCTTCGGCTATCTCGGCGGTGCCGCCCTCCCCTTCACCGAAACATCGCCCGGTTCCAGCTTCATTCTTGCGTTCAAGGTACTGCCGCTGGTACTGACGATCAGCGCGCTCTCATCACTCCTCTATTATTGGGGCATATTGCAGGCGGTCACTGCCGCCTTTGCCTGGCTATTGCGGCGGAGCATGGGCGTATCCGGCGCACTCGCCCTCGGGGCAGCCGTTCACATCTATGTCGGCATGGTCGAGGCACCGCTATTGATCCGCCCTTATCTGGCGCGGATGCAGCGCGGCGAATTATTCGCTGTCATGAGCTGCGGCATGGCCGGCGTCGCCGGCACGGTGATGGTCGCTTACGCCACGTTGCTGCGCTACATCATCCCCGACGCATTGGGCAATATCCTGATCTGCTCGGTGATCAGCACGCCGGCGGCGCTCGCCGTCTCGGCATTGATGGTGCCATTCGGCCCCAGCGAGGACAGGGCCGAGATCAGCGTCGGCGAGGGGCCGACAAGCGTATTCGACGCATTAGTGAAAGGCACGATGGACGGCGTGGGGCCGCTCGTCGGCATCGTCACGGTGCTCATCGTCACAGTGGCGCTGGTGGCGCTGGTCAACATGGCCCTCGGGTTGCTGCCGGGCGATATAACATTGCAAGGCGTGTTTGCACTGTTGTTCCGTCCAGTGATGTGGCTGATCGGCGTGCCCTGGAGCGAAAGCGCGCAGGCGGCGGCGCTGATGGGCACGAAGACCGCGCTGAACGAGTTCGTCGCCTATGTCGATTTTGCGCGGCTACCGGAGGGCGCACTCGGGCCGCAGGCGCGGATCATCGTGACTTATGCATTGTGCGGCTTCGCCAATTTCGGCTCGCTCGGCATTCTCTTGGGAGGAATGGGAGCCATGGTGCCGGAACGCCGCCGCGAGCTCACTGAGCTAGGATTGCGCTCGATCGTATCGGGCACGATCGCGACCTGCATGAGCGGGGCATTGGCCGGCCTGCTGGCGCCGGCGGTTTAAGCCGCTCCGAACTCACCCCACGGGCGCGAGGCGGAAGCGGCAATCCGTGTCGCGGGCGATCTGGTTGACGAGATCGACCTCCCAGGCGAGGTACTCGCGCATGTAGCGCTCGCGATCGCTCGGCCGGTCGCGGGCCGAGAGTGCGACATCGTCGGGCTCGCTGGCGAGCGGCCCCATGCCGGTTTCGAGTGGCAGGTCCGCGGCCTTCCACGCCGCAGTGCCGCCGGCCAGAACCTTGACTGGGCGGCGAGTGCGCAATTCGGCCGCGGCATAGCGGGCGACCCTTCCATCCTCGCTCGTCAATACCAGCTCGCCTGCCGAGGGCAATTTGTCGAGCGCCTCGCCGAGCCGGGCGCGGATCGCGAACCAGGCGCCCGGGATATGGCCCTGGCGATGATGACGGCTCAGCGCCAGATCGACGACGACAGCCTCATTAGCCTGCAGCTCCGCCGCCTGCACCGTCGCCGGCTCGGGACCGGCGAGCGGGAAGACATCGCTCTTCACCGCCAGCATGCCGCGCTCCAATTCTCCATCGAGGCCGCCTTCGAGCACTGCGGCATCCCAGCCCATGCGGCGCAGCCAGGAGGCGGTCATGCGCGCCCGGGCGCCGCTATCGTCGACGAGCACGACGCGGGCGCCCCAGACGCCGAGCCAGCTGTCGGTCTCCTGCACCAATTGGCCGCCCGGAGCCATCACCGAGCCGGGCAAATGGCCGGCACGGTATTCGGCCGGGTCGCGTACGTCCATCACATACAGCGTACGGCGGTCGGCTTCGCGCCGCCATTCGGCAAGCGTGTTGCGGTCGATGACCGGCACTCCGTAGCGCCGCGCGACGGCCTCGGCGCGCTGCCGCGCTGCTGTCACACCCTCGACCGAAACCTCCGGCGCACGCGCAGTCGCGCCCGCGACGACGCCAAGCCCGGCGAGGTGCCAGGCCATCGTGCCGTCCTTCAGCGAGACGACGCGGTTCGGCACGCCGGCGTCGATCAAGGACTGCGCGCCGATGATGCTGCGCGTCCGCCCGCCGCAATTGACGACGACGAAGGTGTCTTGTGACGGCACCAATTCCTGGAAGCGATAGACAAGCTCGGCGCCAGGCACGCTGATCGCGCCGGGGATGCTATTCGAGTGGTACTCCTCATACGACCGGCTGTCGAAGATCACCATCGACTCGGGTCGCTTCTGCCGCTCAGCGAGCTCCTCGGCCGAGATCCACGGCGTGCCCATTTCGTGCTCGACGACCTCGGCGAACGCCTTGCTAGGCACATGCACGCCGCTATAGACCGGAAACCCCGCCGCCTCCCAAGCCTTGACGCCGCCCTCCAGCACCGAGACATCGCTATACCCGCCTTCGGCGAGCCGCGCCGCGGCGCGCTCGGCCAAGCCTTCGCCGTCGTCGCAAACGACGATCAGCGCCGCGCGCCGCGACAGCAGCCCCGGTGCAATAAGTTCCAGCCGCGACAGCGGCAGGCACGACGCCATCAGCAGATGCCGGTCGTGAAATCTCCCCTCCTCGCGCGCATCGACAATCGCGATCTCGCCGCCTGATTGATACCGCCGCCGCAATTCCGCCGCCGTAATCCTTCCCGGTCCTCCTGGCATCCTTCCCTCCTCCGGAAATATCGATCTCGTTTGCTGACGAGCAGATACGCTTGATATCAGACTGAAAGTAACGATATCACGGGCACGTTAGCATGAGGAGAACATGGCCGCCATCGTTATTCGCAACCTCTCACCGGAGACGCATCGAGCTTTGCAGGCTCGCGCAGCCCGGCATGGCCGGAGCACGGAAGCCGAGGTACGCGCGATCCTCGACGAGGCGGTCCGCCCGCCCGCACGGGTTAAACTCGGTTCGGCGCTCGCCGCGCTCGGCCGGCAATTTGGAGGGCTCGACCTCGACATCGCGCGCGACAAGACGCCGGCCGAACCGATGTCGCTCGAATGATTCTGCTGGATACGAACGTCGTTTCGGAGCCGATTAGGCGACAGCCTGATCGGCGCGTACAAGACTGGCTCGATGCTCAGGCAGCCGAGACCTTATACCTTTCGACCATTAGCATGTCGGAATTGCTGCTCGGAATTGAGAGCCTTCCGGTCGGCAGGCGCCGGAGGACGCTCGCGGCAGCGGTTGGAGAGCAGATCGTGAGCCTGTTCGACGATCGCATCATTCCGTTCGACGTCGCAGCCGCAGAAGCCTACGCGAAGGTTGTGATCCTTGCCCGCGGGAGCGGCTACGCGATCTCGATTGCGGATGGACAGATCGCAGCCATTGCCGCCTCTCGAAGCTTTCGGGTCGCTTCTCGTGACGAGGCACCGTTTCAGGCCGCGGGCCTGGTCGTGATCAACCCCTGGACGGCCCAACTCTGAGTTATAGGCCCAATCAATCCGTTTGCCCCAATTCGCGGCACGCGTCAAAGTCCCCAGTCGTACGGCGTGAGGGAGAGGGAAGCATGTCCGAAGGAAGACGCGCGCGGCCGCAGCCGACGCCGGAGACGCAGCATTTCTGGGACGGCACGCGGGCCGGCGAATTGCGCCTGCAGCGCTGCAATGCCTGCCGCAAGGTGTATTTTCCGCCACGGCCATTCTGCCCCGCTTGCGCCGCCCGCGAGGTCAGCGTGTTCGCGGCGAGCGGCAAGGGCCGGCTCTACTCCTATGTGATCCACCACCGGCCGGTGCCGGGCTTCACCCCGCCCTATGCGATTGCGGTCGTCGAGCTCGACGAAGGGCCGCGCATGATGACCAACATCACCGGCTGCCCGCAGACCCCCGAAGCGCTGGAGCTCGACATGCCGGTCGAAGTCGTCTTCGAGAAGCTCGACGACGAGATCACCCTTCCTCTCTTCCGCCCGGCGAAGAATTGACCGTCAACCCACACTCGTCATTGCGAGGAGCCGAGGGCGACGAAGCAATCTCGGCGGATGGAGTCTCCGCGGGCCCGAGATTGGTTCGCTTCGCTCGCAATGACAGCCTATTACTGATCAGAGGTTGATAGCCATGAAGCCGAAATCGATCGCCATCGTCGGCGCCGCCGAGACCACCCGGCTCGGCGTTATCCCCGACATGTCGCAGATCCAATTGCATGCCGACGCGGCGCTCAACGCGATGGCCGATGCCGGGCTCAAACCCGCCGACATCGACGGCATCGCGACCGCCGGCGAGACGCCGGTGACGATCGCGCATTATCTGGGCCTGACCCCCAAATGGGTCGACGGCACCGCGGTCGGCGGCTGCTCGTTCATGATTCATGTCCGCCACGCCGCCGCAGCGATCGCCTCGGGCCTGTGCGAGACGGTGCTGATCACGCATGGGGAGAGCGGTCGCTCCGGGGTTGGGCGCACCCGCAATGTCGTGGCACCGACCAGCCTCGCGGGCCAGTTCGAGCAGCCCTATGGGCCGATGGGGCCGCCGACTTTGTTCACGATCCCGGTATTGCGCTACATGAAGACCTATGGGCTGACGCACGAGCAATTGGCAATGGTCTCGGTCGTGCAGCGCGAATGGGCGGCCAAAAACCCGCGCGCCACCTTTAAGACGCCGATCACCGTCGAGGACGTGCTGAACTCGCGGATGATCGCCTACCCGTTCCGGCTATTGCAGTGTTGTCTGGTGACCGATGGCGGCGGCGCGTTGATCCTGGTTTCCGCCGAGCGCGCCAAGGACTTCCCGCAAAAGCCGGTCTACCTGCTCGGCACCGGCGAGAGTGTGGAGACGCCGATGGTCAGCCAGATGGAGGATTTCACCTCCTCGCGCGCCTTCCGCGTCGCCGGCCCCAAGGCCTTTGCCGAGGCCGGCATCACGCACAAAGACGTCGACCACCTGATGATCTACGACGCCTTCGCGCATCTGCCGATCTACGGCCTCGAAGATCTGGGCTTTGTGCCAAAGGGTCAGGCCGGCTCCTTCATCGCCGAGCGCAACACCGCCCCCGGCGGAAAGCTGCCGCTCAACACCAATGGCGGCGGCCTGTCCTACATGCATTCCGGCATGTAC
>JBARIB010000699.1:0-6190 GCA_049799535.1 Allostellaceae bacterium
CGATCGCCCGCTCCATTGCAAAGACTGCTTCCGGGCGGCCGGCGCCGCGATAGGCCGTATTCGGAACCTTATTCGTCGCGACAGTCCGCCCCGAGACGGCAAGATGCTCGACCTTGTAAGGACCGCAGAGATGCGCCGCGGTATTGTAGGGGACACCGGCCCCGATCGGGTTCCATGCGCCACAATCGACAATGAAATCGTCGCGCAACGCCAGGATGCGGCCGTCTCCGTCGAAGCCGATTTGGAAATCGTGCACCTGGTCGCGCGAGTGCGCCGAGCACAGGAAATGCTCGTGCCGATCTTCGAGCCAGCATACCGGGCGGCCGACCCTGCGCGCCAGAAAAGGGATCAGGAGGTCCTCCGGATAGACGTGACCCTTCACTCCGAAGCCGCCGCCGACATCGAGCGCGAGGCAGCGCACCCGCGCTTCCGGCAGACCCAGGATTGCGGCGGCCTCGCGGCGGACCCAATGCACAACCTGGGTTGCCGACCAGATCGTCACGCAATCGGTCCGCGGCTCATCAAGCGCGACGACACCACGGCATTCGATCGGCATTGCCGCGTAGCGGTGGTGATGAAACCGCCGCTGCAACCGGTGCGGCGCGTTGGCCAGCGCCCCGTCCACATTACCTTTGGCAATGGTGAACGCGCCGAAAAGGTTCGTCCGCAGGTGCTCATGGATGACCGGAGCACCGGGACCGAGCGCTGCTTCGGCGTTGACGATTGCGGGCAGCGGGTCGAGCTCAACTGTCGCCAATGGCGCTGCGTCCTCCGCCAGGTAGCGGCTTTCTGCGACGACCACAGCGATCGCTTCGCCGACATGCCGCACCTTGTCATGAGCCAAGAGCGACTGCTGCGGATTATGGAATTCGTGTTGAACGAAACTCGTCCATTTGCTCGGCAATGACAGCTGCGTGTCCGGCACGGGCGGAAGTAACCGCTGCAGGTCTGCGCCGGTCAGGGCGAACACCACCCCGGGCGCCGCCACAGCTTCAGACAGATCGACCGTGCGGATATGCGCGTGCGGAACCGGGCTCCTGACAAAAGCCGCATGCAGCATGTGCGGCAATTCGAGATCGGCGATAAATTGGCCGCCGCCGGTCAACAGCCGGCGGTCCTCACGACGCAGTACAGACCGGCCGACGTAAGCGCTGCGGGCGTCGTTCATTGGCCGGATCGGCCCGACTCCTGCCGCATCGCTTCCGCCCCGGCCTTGACCGCCTTGACGATGTTCACGTACCCGGTGCAGCGGCACAGCACGGCCGAGATCGCCTCGCGGATCTCGTCCTCGGTGGGGTCGGGATTGATCTTCAGGTAATCGAGGGCAGCGATCAGCATTCCCGGGGTGCAGAACCCGCATTGTAATGCGTGATGCTCGTGAAAAGCCTGCTGCAACGGGTGGAGCTCGTCACCTCTCGCAAGGCCCTCGACCGTAACCAACTCGGCGCCATCGGCCTGCACGGCAAACATGATGCAGGAGCGCACCGCCTCGCCATTGTAGAAGATCGTGCAAGCGCCGCAGACGCCATGCTCGCAGCCGATATGGGTGCCGGTAAGCCCGAGATCCTCGCGCAGGAAGTCGACGAGAAGCTTGCGCGGCTCGCAGCGGCCCTCATGTCGCTGCCCGTTGACGGTGAGGTGGATTTCAAACGGCTGAGACATGTTGTCGATCCTGCATGGCCTTGAGCACCGCCCGACGCGTCAGCACCCCAGTCAGATGGCGCCGGTAATCAGCTGAGCCGTTTTGGTCGGACATCGGGTCGACCAATTCGGCGGCTTTGTCCGCAGCCGCCGCAATCGCGGCCTCGCCCAGCCCTCTCTGTTCGAGGATTGCCTCCGCATCGCGCAATCGGACCGGCACGGGTCCGACCCCCGCGGTTCCGAGGCGTGCCGTCGTGCAACGCTCGCCATCCCGCACCAGCATGACGGCAATCGCGGCTATCGCGAAGTCGCCTTTGCGCCGCGCGAATTCCTCGATCGCGTATCCGGCCTGCGGCGGCATCGCGGGAAACCGTATCTCAGTGATGATCTCCTCGGCGCCGAGCGAGGTCGTCAGCGGCGCGAGAAAGAGATCCGCGGCCGTGATCCGCCGCTCGCCCTGGGTGCTGCGCACTACGACCTCACCCGCCAGCCCTTGCAATACCATCGGGATCTCGGCGGCCGGATCGGCGTGTGCAATCGACCCGCCGATTGTGCCGCGCGTGCGGGTCGGCAGGTGCCCGACCCAGCGGATGGCTTCGCACAGCAGCGGCAGTCGCTCACGCAACAGCGCCGCCAGCCCGATCTGCCGCTGCCGCGCCATCGCCCCAATGCTGATCACGCCGTCCGTTGCCCTGATATCGGCAAAGCCTGGAATGCGATTGAGGTCGATGATAGCGGTGGGGGATGCCAGCCGAAAATTCATCATCGGCACGAGGCTCTGCCCGCCGGCAAGCACCCGCGCCTCACCCTGGTAATCCGCCAACAGCGCCAGGGCTTCATCGATCGCGGCTGGACAATGATATTCGAATTTCGCAGGTTTCACGGGCGCATCTCGTGCCGGTCACTCGTCCGCAGGAAAGGCAACCTCGACGCGACCGAGCGGGCCGAAATCGGCGACGATATGAGCCCCTCGCTTTGTGAAGACCATGCCGGTCCACGATCCCGTCGTGACAATCTGGCCGGCCTTGGTCCCGCCCCGGCTGCTCATCAAATTGGCAAACTCGACAAGAGCGGCGAGCGGATCTCGCGCGGGATTGCCGGTGCTGTCCGCAAAGGGCTCGCCATCCTCCGCCACCGTGATTCTCGTACGGGTGAAGTCCACCGCTTCCCAGTTCGGCACGGCGGCCCCGTAGACCAGCCCGCCATTCGAGAAATTGTCGGCGAGGATTGAAGCGCGATCGAGCGAGCGGAAATCGGCGTACCGCGAGTCGACGACCTCGATGACAGGGTGCAGGTTTGCCCCCGCATTGACTTCGGCGCGATCATAGGCTGCGGCACGCGCGGGAAGATCGCGGCCGAGGCGGAAGGCGAGCTCCGCCTCGATACCGATCAGCCGCAGCTCTGCGGAGCTGTAAGACGCGGGGCTTGGGCGGATCATGTTAGCGTAGATCGGGGCGCAGAATGCCGCTGCAGTGGGCGAAGCGACGCCCACCTTCCAGCCGCCTATCTCCAGCCCGAGCAGCCGGGCGACCGCGTCCTGGATCTGATATGCATCGGCATCGGATTGCGCCCGGCAGTTTGGCGGCAATTCCTGGAGCGGCGCCCCACCGCGCGCCGCGCAGAGCAGGCGGGCGGCTTCTTCGCAGTGCTCGTTGAGCATTCGATTGTCCTCGGTTTTAAGCTTCTCCGATGTTACGCCGTTGGCGCAACCTCGGATAGGACAGAGCCGAGATACGCGAGTGCAGCGGTGACGCCGCCGGTGCGATGCGGGATCCCGGCGCGGTGCAGCCCCATCTCAACCCCTGCTAAGGTCCCGCACAACATCAGATCGTTGAAATGCCCGAGATGTCCGATGCGAAACACCTTGCCCCGTAACTTGCCAAGACCGGTGCCGAGAGACATGTCGAACGATCCGAGAATAATCTCGCGCAACCGGTCGGCATCGAACCCGTCCGGAACCAAGATTGCGGTCAGCGAGTTCGAATGCTCGCGGGGATCGGCACACAGCACCTCGAGGCCCCAGCCCGCCACTGCGCGGCGCGTCGCTTCGGCGTGCCGGGCGTGGCGGCGGAATGCGGCCGGCAAGCCCTCCTCCTCAAGCAGCATCTTCAGGGCCTCGCGCAGACCGAACAACAGGTTTGTCGCCGGCGTATAGGGGAAAAAGCCGGTGCGCCCGGTTTCGAGCATCGCTTCCCAATCCCAGTAGGAGCGCGGCAAGCGCGCCGTCTTATGAGCCGTCAATGCCTTTTTCGACACGGCGTTGAAGCCGAGGCCCGGTGGCAGCATCAGGCCCTTTTGTGATCCCCCGACCGTGACATCGACTCTCCAGGCGTCGTGGCGGTAGTCGATCGAGGCGAGCGAGGAGATCGTATCGACCATGAACAATGCCGGGTGACGCGCGCGGTCGATGGCATCGCGGATCTCGGCGATGCGGCTGGTAACCCCCGTAGAGGTCTCGTTGTGCACGACGCAAACCGCCTTCAGCCGATGCGCCCGGTCGGCGGTCAACTTCTCCTCGACCAATGCGGGGTCGACGCCGTGGCGCCAATCGCCGGGGACAAAATCGACTTCGAGCCCGAGCCGCGCCGCCATCTGACGCCACAATGTCGCGAAATGGCCGGTCTCGAACATGATCACAGAGTCGCCAGGCGACAATGTGTTCGACAATGCCGCCTCCCATGCCCCGGTACCGGAGGAGGGGTACACGACGACAGCATCGTCCGTCTGGAACACCCGCTTCATGCCGGCCACGATCTCCTGCCCGAGCGCAGCGAATTCTGGCCCGCGATGGTCGATGGTCGGCATCGCGATTGCCTGCAGCACGCGGTCGGGCACATTGGTCGGTCCCGGGATCTGCAAGAAATGGCGCCCGGTATGCGCGGAGAGTGTGTTTCTCATGGGCGGACACCCCTCGGTCCTCGAAAATGGCAGTGTGAGCGTGAATCGCGATGTCGACAAGCACAGGCGGTATCGATCGGCCAGCGTGCTCCGCCTGGCGGCTAAGAGGAGTAACCACTATCGTGTTTCGGCGGGACACAAACGGCGTCCCCCTGGTCGACGAAACTGTTGTCCGACGCGCATTAGCGCTCATCGGCTTCCATGAGTAATCGTTGATGAATGCAGCAAATCACGATCCCTATAACCTACAGCGCTTTATCGATGCTCAGAATTCCGTTTTCGACCAAGTCTGCTCAGAGCTGCGGGATGGCAAAAAGAGGAGCCATTGGATGTGGTTTATCTTCCCGCAAATCAAAGGACTTGGTTACAGTCAACTCGCACAAAAGTTCGCGATTTCCTCTAGAGGAGAGGCCGCGGCGTATCTCGAACATCCGGTTCTGGGTCCGAGGCTTCGGGAATGTACTGAGTTGGTTAACCTCATAGAAGGTCGGCCAATCGAACAGATTTTTGGCGATCCGGACGATCTTAAATTCCGATCTTGTATGACCTTGTTTGCCCAAGATACTTCCGATAACGAAGTGTTTGTTCGTGCACTACAAAAATACTTCGCGGACAGACCCGATCCGTCAACGCTGCAACGACTTTAAACATTCCAGCTTGCGTGTGCCTGCGCCTCGCCGGCCGCTCTCCTCCGCGCCCGCAGACGATTTGGTGACCGGTCGTGATGGGATGCTGAACCGCCGGTTTTTAGAAGGTTCCACTATCTCCCTTCGAACTCGATAGACGCCCTGTTTAAGGGTTACCCCTGGGGAATGGGTAGTCCTTGTTTTCTTGGGCTTCCGCTCTCTTGATGCGCTAAGATGCCTAGACTTAATCGCGCGCCGTTACACAGGGAGGCACATCGTGAAGCAACCTAAGGCCGGCGGTACCGCTTGCGCAATCCTACTGGCGCTCTTGATCATGGGGTTCGGTGCGCCGGCCCGGGCCGACGCCAGCGCCGACATCAAAGCCCTCGAGCATCGCTTTGTCGCGGCGTTCAAGGCGAAAAATGTCGACGGGATCATGAAGGCGTACGCGCCTGATCAGACGCTGGTCGTTTTCGATGTGGTCCCGCCACGGCAGTATGTCGGCGCCGCGGCCTACCGCAAGGACTGGCAGACTTTTCTCGACAGCTTCGACGGCCCGATTACCGTCGAGCTGACTGACCTCGATGTCGCGGCCGACCGCAATCTGGCGTACAGCCACAGCATTCAGCATGTGGCCGGCACCGACAAGCATGGCAAGAAGCTCGACCTCACTGTGCGGGTGACCGACGTGTACAAGAAGGAGCGTGGCCGGTGGCTCATCATCCACGAGCATGTCTCGGTGCCGGTCGATCTCGAAACCGATAAGCCCGATCTCGGCTCCAAACCATAGCTCATGCCGCCACATGGTGCGACCCTGACGAGAATGACCCCTCGTTGATGCCGCAGCTCGCAGGACCGCGGTAAGCCCGCTCCGCTCTCAGTCCCCGCGCAGGGGGAACTAGTACCTCGTTGCGTAAGTTGGCGTATTCCTCACTCTCGCAGAAGCGACGACAAGAAAACGCGTGTCGGCTCAACCGGCAGCCTGGTACATCTTTATCACGATGCAGTAATAACTCCGTCGTCCC
>JBARIB010000700.1:0-3393 GCA_049799535.1 Allostellaceae bacterium
GCGCAGGATTTCGCCCCCCTTCTTCTCCCCGTAGGCGGTCAGCGCCCGGTAGCCTCCGGCCGCATAAACAGCGACGGCGCCGAGCAGCTCCTTGAGACGGTCGGCGCTCGACAAATCAAAGCTGAGATACGCGCCGCGCGATAGGCTCGCCATTTGCTTGAAGGCAGCCGCCGCGGTGCGGTCGCGCCCTTCGTGGAACAGAAAGATCGGCACGCCCAAGAGGCCGAGCTCACCGGCGAGCCGGCACAGCCGATCGACCTTCTCCTCCATCGCATCGCCGACAAAGACCAGCGCGTTGACCTTGCGGGCCCGGGTCTCGCGAATTGCGTGGCTCAAAACGCGCTCGATCTGGGTTTCGCCGCCGATGCAGAACACTGATCGCATGACCCGGTGCAGTTCGGCGGCGCTGTTCATCCACTTGCTCGACTTGCATTCCGAGAAGCCGCGATAGAAGACGAGCTGTATCTCGAGGCCGCCGAGTGAGGCGGTCGCCTCGAACATCTCGCCCTGTATGCGGCAAGCACGGTCCCATGTCGGCTCGCGGCTGGCGGTCGCGTCGAGCGCAAAGATCAGCCGTCCGCGCCCGCCGCCGAGATGCGCCGGCGGCGCCTTCTTCAGGCTCTCAAGGAATTGGTCGACTTCGGCGGAGCGCGCCTCGGTCGGAAGCCGGTTCTTGCCATCGCTCATCTCGCCCCTCACGCCGGGCTGAGCCACACCGCGGTATCATGAAACACGGCGCCGCCGCGCGGCAAACCAGGATCGGCGCTCGTCAACAAATTGATCCCGATGCCCTCTTCGAAGGCATGATTGGGCCACAGCCCTTCCACGATTACGACCCGCCTCTTCAGACCATCGAAAGCGCGGGCGTGAACGACGACGCTGCCGCGTTGGTTGCCGATGCGCAGCCGGCAGCCATCGCGCACACCAAGCCCCTCCAGCACCGCGGGATGAACGAGTGCGGTGGGCCGGCCCTCGCGAGCGATGCTCGACGGTGTGTTGTTGAAGCTCGTGTTGAGAAAGGAGCGCGACGGGGCCGCGACGAGACGAAAGGGCCGGTCAGGACCACCGTCGTCGATAACGGGGACATGATCCGGCAACGACGGCAGCCGCTCGTGATCAGGCCCGATCGCCCTCCAATCGGCGCGGAAATGAAATTTCTTGTCGGCCTGCGGAAAGCCGTCGAGGAAGTGGGCGGTCTCGAACGGCGGGCAGCAGTCAAGCCAACCCTCGTGTGGGAAGCTCTCGATGTCCGGCAGGCCGCTCATGCGCAGCGTCTGGTCGATCATCTCAATGGCGCTCATCGCAAAGCTGGGGTGATCTTCCCCGAGCCGCCGGGCCAGCTCGCAAACCACCTCATGGTTCGATCGGCAGTCGGCGTAAGGCGGCAGCACGGCTCGGCCGATCTGCAAATAGCTGTGGGCGCCCCCAGGATAAATATCGTCATGCTCGAGAAATGTCGTCGCCGGCAGAACGACATCGGCCATCGCCGCGGTCTCGGTCATGAACTGCTCATGCACGCAAACAAACCGGCCGGAGCGCGCTAAACCGCGATGTACGCGGCCGGAGTCCGGGGCCACCACCATCGGGTTCGTGTTCTGCACGAACAAAGCGGTGACCGGCGGCCCGTCGCCGATATCGCGCCGGTCGCCGGTCAATACCGGCCCGATCCGCGACTGGTCGAGGATGCGGGTGTTCGGGTCGAGCCGGTCGAGCCCCTCGATCAAGGTGAGGTCGATTGGGATTAGCCCGAGATTCGAATAGAGAGCGCCGCCGCCCTGATAAGCCCAGGCGCCGGTCACCGCCGGCAGGCAACTGACCGCAAAGAGTTGCGCAGCGCCGTTGCGCGAGCGCGAAAAGCCGTAGCCGACGCGGATATAGCTGCGCTTTGTGCGCCCATATAGCCGCGCGAAATTCAGGATTTCGTCTTCGCAGAGGCCGGTTATTCGCGCCGCCCAGGCCGGGTCGCGCGCCGCGAGATGCGCTTCGAGGCCGTCGGGATCATTGGTGTAACGCGCCATGTAACCCCGGTCCGCGTAACCTTCTTTGAAGAGGACATGCATGACCGCGCAGGCGAGTGCACCGTCTGTCCCCGGCAGCGGTGCGAGATGAATATCGGCCTGCTCGGCGGTGGCGGTGCGGTAGGGGTCGACAACGACGAGCCTGGCGCCGCGTTCTTTTCGCGCCGTCGCGACATGGGTCATGACATTGACCTGGGTCGACACCGGGTTGCCGCCCCAGATCACGATCAGATCCGATTTGGCGATCTCGCGGCCATCGACGCCGCGTTTGGCTCCGACCCCGGCGAACCAACCCGCATCGGACAACATGCTGCAGATCGACAAATGCTCACGCGAATAGCGCATCGCATGGCGCAGCCGGTTGATGCCGTCGCGCTGAACCAGCCCCATTGTGCCGGCGTAATAGTAGGGCCACACTGTCTCGGGTCCCAAGCGCTGGGCGGCCCGGGTCAGCTGCTCGGCGACCTCGTCGAGCGCCGCATCCCAGGAAATCGGCACGAAAGCCGCCGCGCCAATGCCCTTCTCCCCGACCCGGCGCAAGGGGCGGGAGAGCCGTGCCGGATGATGCTGGCGCTCCGCATAGCGTGCGACCTTGGCGCAGACCACCCCTCGCGTGTAGGACTGCTCCAGCGCTCCCCGCACCCGCCCGATATGCCGGCCGTCGATGCGCTCGACTTCGAGCGCACAGGCGCTCGGGCAATCATGCGGGCAGACGCTGGCAACGATGTCGAATGGCAAAGGCGGGCTCCGCCGTGATACTCAGGCAAGAATACCACAAAGCCATGGTCGGCGGGGCCGATATACCGAAAGCGGCGGCCCTGGCCGCGATCAGCTTATCGGGCCGAAAGGACACAGCTATGAGCTTCAGACTGACGCCGGAGAAAGAGGAGATACGCGCGGCGGTGTTACGTCTGTGCGCGCGCTTTGACGACGAGTACTGGCTGAAGAAGGACGACCCGGGCGGGTTCCCGCACGAATTCCACCGCGCGATGGCGGAGGCCGGCTGGCTCGGCATCGCGATGCCCGAAGCTTATGGCGGCAGCGGTCTGGGCATCACCGAGGCCGCGATCCTGATGCAGGCCGTCGCCGAGTCCGGCGCAGGGTTCAGCGGCGCTTCGGCGATCCACATGAACATCTTTGGGCTGCATCCGGTCGTCGTCTTCGGCACTGACGATCAGAAGCGGCGCTTTCTGCCGCCGCTGATTGCCGGCAACGAAAAAACCTGCTTTGCGGTGACCGAGCCCGATGCCGGGCTCGATACCACGCGGCTCAAGACGCGTGCGGTGCGCGAGGGCGACCACTATGTCCTCTCGGGCCGCAAGATCTGGATCTCGACCGCGCAGGTTTCCGAGAAGATGTTGATCCTGGCGCGCAC
>JBARIB010000701.1:0-1515 GCA_049799535.1 Allostellaceae bacterium
GGTTTCGGCTGGACGGTACCGGTCCCGAGCTTCGACTGGCCGGCGTTGATCGATGCCAAAGACCGCGAGATCGAGCGGCTGTCGCAGATTTATCGAACCATGCTGAGGAGCAGCGGCGTCGAGCTCATCGAAGGCAGAGGCGTGCTGGTCGACCCGCACACGATCGAGGTCGACGACCAAACCTACACCGCGGATAAGATCCTGATCGCGACCGGGTCGCATCCGACCGTGCCCGATCTCCCCGGAATCGAGCATGTGATCTCGTCCAACGAGGCACTCGATCTGCCGTGGTTGCCGCGCCGCATCGTCATCGTCGGCGGTGGTTATATTGCCGTCGAGTTTGCCGGCATCTTCAACGGGTTTGGCGCCGAGGTCGTCGAGCTGATCCGCCGCGAAGAGCTGCTTTATGGCTTCGATGACGACATCCGGATCGCGTTGGCGCAGGAAATGCGCGGCCGCGGCATCGAGATCCATGCACGCACGCAGCTTGCGCGGATCGAGAAACAGCCGCACGGCTATTCGGTCTATACAACGATCGGCCAAGAGTTCTCCGCCGATATCGTCATGTATGCGACCGGACGGAACCCGAACACGAGGGGGTTGGGCCTCCCCGAAATCGGTGTCGAGACCGCCTCCAACGGCGCCGTAATCGTCGATGAATGGTCGCGCAGCAATATCCCGAACATTTACGCAGTCGGGGACGTCACCGACCGGGTCAACCTGACGCCGGTGGCGATCGCCGAAGGCCGCGCCGTTGCCGAAACCCTGTTCAATGACAACCCGATCAGGATGGATCACGCCAATGTCCCGTCGGCGGTATTCAGCCAGCCGCCGATCGGCGCCGTCGGCCTGACGGAGGAGAGGGCGCGGCGGGAATACGGCGATGTCGATGTCTACTGCGCCCACTTCAAGCCGATGAAGAATACATTGTCGGGACGCGAGGAGCGCACACTAATGAAGGTCGTTGTCGATGCGCGAACCGATCGTGTGCTCGGCTGCCACATGCTCGGCCCCGATGCGCCCGAGATCATGCAAGGCCTGGCGATCGCCGTAAAATGCGGCGTCTCGAAGCGCATGTTCGACGAGACCGTCGGCATCCACCCGAGCGCCGCTGAGGAATTCGTGACGATGCGCGAGAAACTAGTCCGAACAAAAATGGCGGCGGAGTAGCACGCGCTAGCCAACAAGATGGCCCAGGCGTTAGGTGAAGCCGCCCTGTGAACAATGTGCTTGTCGCAAAGGATTTCTGCCGCTAGGTTGCACTCATGGCAGACATCAGGGCCGCGCGAGGCCCGCGCCAGATATCGCGATTTTGGTACCGCCGCTACATGACGGCGGCCTAGGATCGCGCCCCCGCGTTTTTCCGAAGCCGCCCCACCGAGGCGGCTGTCGTGTTTCATGCTCCTGCTGATCCGAATGTCGCCGGTAGTGGAGCGGCTTCCAACCCCGGAGATAATCCATGCCTGAGCTGCATAGACCGCTGCGAAACGACAGGGGGATGGGTGAGGTAACGGA
>JBARIB010000702.1:0-1792 GCA_049799535.1 Allostellaceae bacterium
TCGTTGCGATGGATTCGCCACGCGACGACATGCAGAGCCTGCCCGAAGGCATTGACGCATTGCGTGCGCTGGTGTTGGCGACAATTGCAGAACGCGATGTGACACTCGCCGAGCGCGATGCCTTGGCGCTGGAGCGGGATACTCTACAGACACAGAATGACCGACTGCGTCATCTGCTGCTGCAGCTCCGACGCATGCATTTCGGCCCCCGCTCGGAGCGTCTGCCGGAGGAACAGCTGCAGTTGGCCTTCGAAGCGATCGAGCAGGCGATCGCCAAAGCCGATGCCGAGGCGGAGAAGCGTGATCCCGAGCTGCGCAAGGACAATGCTGCCAAGCGGCGCGCCAGCCGAGGCGCACTGCCCGCTCACCTGCCGCGGATCGAGGTGACGTTGGCGCCTGAGGACACTGCGTGCCCGTGCTGCCGGGCGGCGATGACGGTAATCGGCGAAGACACCTCGGAGCGGCTGGATGTGATTCCGGCGCAGTTCCGGGTGATCGTGACCAAGCGTCCGAAGCTCGCCTGCCGGGCGTGCGCAGGCACTGTGGTACAGGCACCGGCTCCGGCGCGGCTGATCGAGGGCGGTATCCCGACCGAGGCGATGGTCGCCCATGTGCTGGTGGCTCGCTACGCCGATCATCTGCCGCTGTATCGGCAAGCGCAGATCCTGGCGCGGCAGGGTGTCATCCTCGAGCGGTCCACCCTGTCGTTCTGGATGGGGTACGCCGCGGCAGAAGTCGCCCCTGTGGTGGCGCGGTTGCGTGAGATGATGCTCGCCTCGACACGGATCTTCGCCGACGAGACCGTCGTGCCGGTGCTCGATCCAGGTCGCGGGCGGACGAAGCAAGGCTATTTCTGGGCGATGGCGCGTGACGATCGCCCATGGGGCGGAAGCCAGCCGCCCGCGGTGGTTTACAGCTACGCGCCGGGCCGCGGACATACCCACGCCAACACGCTGCTCGGTGGCTACCGCGGCATCCTGCAGTGCGATGGCTACGCGGCCTACAAGAAGTTCGCCGGATCCAAATCGGCCGAGACTTCCGTGACGCTGGCGTTTTGCTGGAGCCACGTCAGGCGAGGCTTTTACGATCTGGCCAAGGCAAAGGCGCCGATCGCGACCGAAACCTTGCAGCGCATTGCTGCACTCTATGAGATCGAGGCGCGTGTCCGCGGCAAAAGCGCTGCTGACAGGTTGGCGGTGCGTCAAACCGAGAGCAAACCGCTGGTCACGGAATTACGCAACTGGTTCGAGGCGCAGATCGCGAAATTGCCTGCTCGCGGTCCGACCGCCGACGCGATCCGCTATGCGCTGAACCACTGGGACGGATTGTGCCGGTTCCTCGACGATGGCCGCATCGAGCTTGACAACAACAGTGTCGAGCGTTCCATGAGACCCGTTGCTCTATCGAGAAAAAATAGTCTTTTTGCCGGCAGCGACGAGGGTGGAGAAAATTGGGCGTGCCTGGCCTCGTTGATCGAGACCTGTAAGTTGAATGGCGTCAATCCGCAAGTCTATTTCACCGATCTCTTCACACGCCTGGTGAACGGCTGGCCACAAAAACGCATCGATGAATTGATGCCGTGGCTCTGGGTACCGCAACAGCCACCCTGATCACTTCACGTCGAAGGGTCGCGGAACATCGCTTACGCTCAAAGGCTGACCCAAGCTCGCTCAAACTCTCACTGCCGCCCCCGAACGCACCGACCTCGCACCCCGGGCGTCCTCCCGCGAGGCGGGTTCGTGCATGGGCGCGATGCCGCCTTTGCCAGGCGGCGCGACTTCCGCTCCTGGGA
>JBARIB010000703.1:0-3204 GCA_049799535.1 Allostellaceae bacterium
GGCTCGACATTGGAATTGCAGCTGAATACCGGCTTTACTCAGGTGCCGCTGTTGCCGCCTGACTATCGGCTCGACACCCAGTTCTACGGCTTCTGGGACTATGGACGCGGGTATAATTTGGCTCCCGGCGAGCCTGACCACACGATCCAGTCGCTCGGCATTGGCGTGCGCAGCGATTTGACAAATTGGCTTTTCGCCGAACTCGAAGGGGTGCATCGTCTGACGATCCAGCCCCAGGGCGCGGCGGTCTCGCCGTTGCCGGGCTACGCCTTCTTCGCGCGCGTGGCGGTGCATTATTGAAACGGCGGCCGCGCCGCCCGGCCGGCCATAATAGGGCGGGGGTGACATGACAAGGGGTACATGGCCAGTGTTCTGGTAACTGACGCGGCAGCTTCGCCGGGGAGCGCTTTGGCACCGGCGAACCCGAAAGTCGGTCAAGTCCCTGGGAGCGCTCGGGCAGGAGGGGAGTGCTGGTTGTGAAGACCAAGACGAAGATTTCGGCAAGAGTGGACCGGGCCCGGCCCCTCGTCTCCTGCATTATGCCGACCGCGAACCGGCGCCGCTTTGTGCCGGAGGCAATCCGGCTGTTTTTGGAACAAGACTATCCGACGAAGGAGCTGGTGGTCATCGACGACGGCGAAGATTGTGTCGCCGACTTGATCCCGAAGCACCGCCAAGTCCGCTATTTGCGCCTCGGCCAGCGCCAATCCGTCGGCGTCAAGCGTAATCTCGCCTGCACAGCGGCGCACGGAGACCTCATAGCGCATTGGGATGATGACGACTGGTATGCGCCATGGCGCTTGAGCCGCCAAGTAGCGGAGATCCTCAACGGCAAGTCTGATTTTTGTGGCCTCGCGCGCATGCTGTTCTTCGATCCGGCCGCTCAGCGCGCGTGGGAATACGTCTACCCCGCGGGCGCAGCACCTTGGGTCTATGGGGCTACGTTTTGCTACCGCAAATCCATCTGGCAGCAGAGTCCGTTCCCCGACGTCACTGGCATCGAAGACAACCTCTTCATCGCGAATTTGGCACCCGGCGTGAGGCTTCGAGCGGTACCCGAAACCAGGATGTTCGTAGGATTGGTCCACGGTGCCAACAGTAGCCCAAAACGCACTGACGATCCGCTGTGGCGACCAAGGCCTATCAGACGAATCAGACGCGTCGTGGGCAGCAACTGGGCGCAGGCGCCCTCGCCGGCTGCCGGCGCGGGTGTTTGCTCGGCGTCGGCATCGTCGCTCTCAGTCTCATTGGGCGCAGCGACTGTCGTGGCCGGCGCTCTCTATGTTGCGGTCGCTCCCGCCTCCGCCAATCCGAAGGGGGGTCAGGTTGTCGCCGGCACGGCAACGGTCTCCAACCCAAGCTCCACGCAGTTGCAGATCACGCAGACGACCAACCGTGCCGCTATTGATTGGCAGAGTTTCGACATCGCACCGGGCGAGCGGACTAGCTTTGTGCAGCCGTCGGCCGAGTCTTGGGCGCTCAACCGAGTCAAATCTGCCGACCCTTCGGTGATCGCCGGCAGCATGACCGCCAACGGTTCGCTGGTGCTGATCAATCCGAATGGGATCGTGTTCAGCAAGGGCTCTCAGGTCGATGTCCACAGCCTCATAGCAACGCCTTCTGACATCAGCAACGCCAACTTCATGGCCGGCCGCATGAAGTTTGACAAGCCGCCAAGTAATCCGGCCGCTACAGTCGTTAACAAGGGGACGATTACGGTGGCTCAGCGCGGCCTCGCCGCGCTGGTCGCCCCGGGGGTGGAAAACGCCGGGTTGATCGAGGCCAAGCTCGCCAAGGTTACCCTAGCGGGCGCCGAGACCTTCGCCATCGACCTCTACGGCGACGGCCTGATCAGCTTCGATGTCAGCTCTCTGGTGACGACAACGCCGATCGGCCCCGGCGGCAAGCCGCTGGCCGCCCTCGTCTCGAATTCGGGCCGTATCAACGCGCCTGGCGGTACGGTTTTGCTGACCGCTGATGCCGTTGCCGGCATCGTCGAGAATATCGTCGATGTGCCGGGCACGATAATGGCACGTACCGTGGGCGACGTGCCAGGCTCGGTAATGATCGATGCCGGGCCGACCGGCACTGCTAATCTGGCGGGCAAGATCAGCGTGTCCGGGTTACGGCAGGGTCAAGTCGGCGGCTCGGCGACGATAACCGGCAATGCCGTCAATTTGGCAAGCACCGCGCGCATCAAGGCACGCGGTGACGCGGCCGGCGGGATCGTTCGGATCGGCGGAGGCCCTCATGGTCAAGACCCGATACTGCGCAATGCGCAGAGGACGACAGTAGCTACAGGCGCGGTAATCGATGCCAGTGCAACCGGCGTCGGTGATGGTGGCCAGGTCACGGTTTGGTCGGATCAGGGCACTGAGTTCGGCGGCACGATCAAAGCGCGGGGTGGCCCGCGCGGCGGCAACGGCGGGCGGATCGAAACGTCGGGGAAGTTAGATCTGTCGGTATTGCCGTCGGCTCAGGTGGATGCGGCGGCCCCAATGGGCAAAGCAGGCAATTGGCTTCTCGATCCCGGTAATCTCACAGTAGCGAACAGCAACAGCAACATCACACCGGCCAACGGATCTGGCGCGACGGTAACGCCCGGTCCGCCCGTGCCGGACAACGCGACGGTCGACGCGGCTGTCGTGTCCGGAACGCTCAATGGCGGCACTAACGTTACTCTCAGTACAGTTGGGGCGCCCGGCACGCTGAACGGCGACATCACTGTAAATGCCATTTCTTCTCCGCCCACTCTCTCGTCGATATCGTGGTCAACCGCGGCGCAGCTTACTCTCAACGCCGCTGGCAACATCTCGATCCTCAGCCCGATTTCCGGCACAAATGGGGCGCTCGCGCTGCTTGCTGGCGGAACAATATCTCAAACCGCCGCCGGGATCATCACAGTTGCGAACCTCAATGCCCGGACGCAGAATGACGCCGGCTCTGCAATCACATTGACGAACCCCGCGAACGCCGTGTCGGGCGATGTGACCCTGAGCGCGCTGAATAGTGCTGGGACTGCGCCGGCGCCTGGGCCGATCAGCTTCGTCGACAGTACTGGCTTCACTGTTGCCGCACAGCCCGGAAACGGGTTAAACGGCCAGGAGATCGGCATCAATACGACTGGAACCATATCTCTGCAAGGTGGAAGCACCATCCAAATCAACGGTGCCGTCGGCAATCCCGCGGCCGGCAGCGTGTCAG
>JBARIB010000704.1:0-1959 GCA_049799535.1 Allostellaceae bacterium
CTTCCATGCCGTCGAAATGACTGCGCACGAAGGCGGCATCTTTGTGGCCGAGGGGGATGTCGAGGACAACCCCCAGGCCGCCACGCTTCTTGGATGAAGGAATGAGGGCGGCTCCCTTGCCCAGCACACGACGCACGGGCGTGCCAAGCTTGGGGTGAAGAACTGCTGCGGCGTGCTCGATCTCGCCGTTCTCGCCGACTGCCGCGGCCTTGCCGTAGCTTTCGACAGTAGCGGCGGGAATCCCGAGCGCCGCGACTGCACGCTGGGTGAGGAGTTCCCCCAGTTCCTCGCCGATCGACATTAGTTCGGTAAGGTCCTCCACGTAGGTTCCAGCATAGGGATTCTCGATCACCGCGACGGCAGCGGCGCGACGTGTCGGGGGATGGATGGTGCGACCGGCCTCGGTCTGCGTCTCTTCCACAAACGTAGCGATTTTGCGAATTTTGGATTTCATCGCAGTCCGTCTTCTCCTTTGATCTCCGAGGCCTTGAGGCCGCCGACGCGGGCGTGAACACGCGGGCCGGTCGTCATAACGAGGGCGAGCACGATTTCGTCGGCGCGCGGCGCGTCGGTAATGCCGACCTCCATGGCATCGAAGTGACTGCGCACATAGGAGGCGTTGATATGGGTGATGGGAACATCCAGCCGCGTTCCGGGTCCACCGACTTTTTTTGTCGAGGAGACGATGGCCTTGGCATCGCCGAGAACCTGGCGCATCGCATACCCGCCAGGCACATGCCAGAGCGCGCCGTGCTCGAGTTCGCCAGCGGAACCGACGATCGCGCCTTTGCCGTACCCTTCAATTATTTTGGGATCTCCACCGAGCGCGCGCACCAGCGAATGAGCCATTTCGAGGCCAAGCGGGTTGAGGTCGTCCATGAAGCTGGCGATATCCTCAACAAATCTGCCCGCGAAGGGATTATGAATGACGGCCAGTGCGGCTGCGCGGCGCAAGGGAACCCGGGCGAGCGGTCCGCCTTCGTGAAAAATCTCTTCGACTACAGTGAGCTTCTTTCGTACTCGAACCTCAGACATTCACCAGGCTCCTGGCTTGAGCGGTAAAGGTAACGGTCGGCGGGGATGACTGCGTGCCGATGATCCGAGTCTCGCCGCACAAGCGCAGAGCGGCGGCCCGAACCAGGCCGACGGAGACAAGAGATCCGGCAACATCAACTCCGCCGTCGAGCGCGCCGCTGATTTCGGGATGGGTAAGCTCTCCCACATTGCGCGTGACCAGGCGCCTTCCCAGGTCATTGTCGGGCGCGATATCGCAGGCACGCTCGCGGACAATATTCGGATGGCCCGGCAGATCCACAGCGTTAGCTATGATCGTGGCAGCAGCGTCGGCCTCGGCGGCATGGTCGGCAAGCACGGTGACCGCGTCCGCGATGCCCAGTGAGAAACTGCGCCCGCGCCAGCCGCTGGTGGCGATACCGCGCACGGGTTGAGCCGAATCGAGGGTCATTGTGCCGAACAGCGACGGACGCTGCGGCGGTTGTTGGACCATGCCGATCACGAAATGTTCTCCGGGCGAAAGATGCAACGCGATGTCGCCGCCGTCGTTGACGTAGGCTTTCGCCAGGTTCGCAGCGGATGTCATCGCGCCCAGAATCTCTTCTGCGACCGCTCCCGCCACTGCCGCCATCGGCGTAATGAAGTTGTGAGAATGAGGCAGTACCGCGGCGAGCATACGCTGTGCGATGGTCCCGCGCGGAGATGGGCTGCCAGGTCCAGCGGGTTGCCGCAAGAAGGTGAGCTCTTCACAAAGCTCATCGAGCACGGTGACGAATCTTTTTGCCGCAGCTCGATATGCGGCTTCGACTTCCGCCATTCGGCCGAACGCTTCGAGAACGATATCGATCGGGCCGTCGTGAAGGTGGAGGCGGCGACCGTCGGGTAGCAGGCGGATTTGCGGCGCTTCTCTCAAGACTGCGACCTCGAAGGGCCGCCCCTCTGGAG
>JBARIB010000705.1:0-2777 GCA_049799535.1 Allostellaceae bacterium
CGGCTGACCCACGCTCAATGCACGGCCGACAAAACCTGACGCGCATCTATGAGATCGGGAATATCAAAGCCTTCGGTGAACCAACCATATACAGGCTTGAGCAGGTTTCGCGCCTCAGTTTGCTTTCCGCGCTTGCTCAAGAATCGGGCGAGGCTCGTCGCGGCGCGCAATTCCCATAACTTCGCCTCCTGGCCACGCGCGACCGACAACGCCTGTTCGAATTCCAATTCGCCGTCGCGCGTGCTCCCCAATTTTACGAGCGCCTCGCCCTTCAGCCGGTGCAGCTCAGCCTCGTAGCAGCGCTCTTCCGTCTCCGCCACCGTTTGCAATGCCCGCTCGAGCAGCTCCAGACCGGCCTCATGCTCGCCGAGGCTCGCGGTAGCCACAGCGAGTTGGCCAAGATGGATCGGGCGCAAGAAACCCGCTCTGGCCCTCTCGGCAGCCTCCATTGCCTCGCGCATGATTTCGACACCAGATTGCGGATCTCTGAGGCGGGCCATGGCCGCGCCCTGGCAGAAGCGCGCCCAAGGTTCATAAGCCGCGACCCCATGGTCCACACAATAGGCGAGCGTCTCGTCAGCGTCCGCTTCCGCCCGGCCCGGATCAGCTCCAAGCAAGCCGCTTAAAAACGCGCTGCAATAGGACACCAGCGCGATCAGAGGGACGTGGCCTGCAGTTTCGGCGCGCATACGAGCATGCGCTGCGGCGGCTACAGCCTTCACTGGAAAACCCAGCGGCCACAAGGTCAATGCGAGAAAAGCGGCGCCCGCTACACCGAGGTTAAAGGAAAACCGCAGCTCTTTAGTGTTCTCCTTTCCTGGCCCACAATGCTCCAAGGTTTGCTCGAGATAGGTGCGCGCCTCGACGAAGCGGCCCATCCCCCAGAGATTATGACCCATCAGCAAATTGGCCATTGCCAGTGCTTCGGGATCCGGGACATCCCGCGCCAGCGCGAGACATTTCTCCGCCAACGCCCGGGCGACGACAAGCTCGCCGCGCATGTTGTGGACGCTCCAGAGGCCATGGAGGATTATCATCTGCTCCTTTACTGTGGCGGATGCATCCGACAATTCCTGAGCGCGCGAAAAGACATCCAGCACTTCATGCGCGCCATTACCCTTGAGCGCCCTCATTGCGGGCCCGAGGACTAGCCGCAGGCTCAGTTCCCGACGATCCCGCTCGCGCCCGGGCGGCAGAGACGACAACAACTCGAGCCCATGGGCAAGATGCCTGACACCCTCGACATTGGCAGAGCGGCGGAGAGCCCGTTCGCCCGCAATCCGTAAATAGTCGATCGCAGTATCGACAAGACCTGCTTGAATAAAGTGATGGGCTAATATCTCCGGCTGCGAACTGATTATTTCAGGGAACCGGCTTTCGAGCACGCTGGCAATACGAGCGTGTAGCTCCTGCCGTTGTCCGCGCAAGAGGCTGCTGTAAGCGGCATCTTGCACTAGGGCATGCTTGAAAATGTATGATTCTTGAGGCGAGTTACCGCGGCGAAATACGAGCTCCGATGTGACGAGCCGCTGCAGCGCCTCGCGCAGTTCCTCGTCTGTGCGTCGGGCGAGTGCTGCGATTAGTTCAAAAGAGAATTCCCGGCCAATCGCAGCGCCGATCTGCGCCACCTCCTTAACCGGCGAGAGGCGATCGAGCCGGGCCATCAAAGAGGCATAAAGGCTGGATGGTATCGCAAACGGCGGCAACGGGCGGTCGAGGACATAGCGGTCGCCCTGCTCGCGGAGCAAGGCTCCTTCCATCAACGCCTTTGTCAACTCTTCGACAAACAGTGGAATCCCATCCGCCCGCTCGACGATCCGCTCCACGATATCGCTCGGAAGCGGCTTTTGTCCCGCAACGCGGGCGACGAGCCGGGCCGCCTCACTTTGCTCGAGGCGGCTCAACGTGAGCGTCGTGACATGCGCCTGGCCCGACCATGGCGGCTGGAACTCCGGACGGAACGTGGCGCACAGCAAGACCCGCAGACGCGGCACCCGCGCAACGATGGCGTCGAGCAGTTCGAGCGTCGTGGAATCGACCCAGTGGATGTCGTCGAAAATGAGCCAGACCGGGCGCCTGTTGGCGTAGCGTTCCAATTGCCGGACAGAAGCCGCCAGTGTCAGCTCGCGTTTGCTGTGCGGGTCTAGAATGGACTGCGGGTATCGCGCATCGGTCGGTAGCCCCAGAAGATCGGCAAATAGAGCCACCTCCTCGGGCGGGCTCTCGCCGGATTGCGCGAGCAACCTCTCCAACTTGTGCAGCTTGATATCCGGTGTATCCTCGCGAGTGAAGTGAGCGGCGCGCTCGATCCGTGCGATTAATGGGTAGAGCGTGCTGTCCTGGTGATGAGGCGAACAAAAGAACCGCAGCTTTATGTGCGGCTCTCCCTGGAGGGCATCGCCGAACGCGGCGAGAATTCGCGATTTGCCTATCCCCGGCTCGCCGGACAACAACACAATCTCGCCGTCTCCGGCTTTGGCCCGATGCCATCGCAGCATCAGCAATTGGAGCTCATCCTCCCGGCCAACGAGCGGCGTCAGCGAGGATGTGCGCAACGCCTCGAAGCGACTGTCGACTTTGCCCGTGCCGAGGACCTGCCACGCCTGCATCGGGTCGGCAAAGCCCTTTAGATGCACCGCGCCAAGGTCGCGAAACTCGAAAAGGTCGCCGACCAGCTGACGGGTACTGGCAGCAACCGTTACAGTGCCCGGCTCGCCGAGGGTTTGGAGGCGGGCGGCCAGGTTCGGCGTTTCGCCTACCACCTCGTGCTCCTGCCC
>JBARIB010000706.1:0-2115 GCA_049799535.1 Allostellaceae bacterium
TTTGCGCTCCGTGATGTCGACAATCGCCGACAGCACCATCGTCCCCCCGTCGGTCTCGATCGGGTTCAACCCGATCTCGACCGGGAACTCCCTACCATCCTTCTTGAGGCCGTAGAGATCGCGCCCGACCCCCATCGGCCGCGGCCGGGGATCGGCAAAAAATGTCGCCCGCAACCCCGGGTGATGACCGCGAAACCGCGCGGGCAGGAGCATCTCCACCGGCTGACCCGCAAGCTCGGCCCGCGAGTACCCGAAGAGCCGCTCGGCCTCAGTATTGACCATGACGATCTTGCCGGCCCGGTCGACCATCACCATCGCGTTTGGCGCAGCCTCGACGACCAGACGGAAGCGCTGTTCGCTTTCGCGCAGCGCCCGCTCCGCTGCCTTCCGCTCTGTGATATCGACAAGGATCGCCGACAGCACCATCGTTCCCTTTTCGGTCTCGATCGGGTTCAAGCCGATCTCGACCGGGAACTCGCTGCCATCCTTCTTGAGGGCGTGCAGTTCGCGCCCGGCCCCCATCGGCCGCGGCCGGGGATCGGCAAAATATGCCGCGCGCAACCCTGGGTGATGACCACGAAAGCGCTCGGGCACGAGTATTTCCACCGGCCGGCCCACCAGCTCGGCCCGCGAGTAGCCGAAAACCCGCTCGGCCCGAGCATTGACCATGACGATCTCGCCGGCCCGGTCGATCATCACCATAGGGTTTGGCGCAGCCTCGACGACCAGTTGGAAGCGCCGCTCGCTTTCGCGCAGCGAATGGGGGGGCGAAGCCTCCGCCGTCTCGCCCGGCCGGATCGGTTCGGCCTCATGCTGCACCGCAAACAGCACGTCTCGATAGCGGAGCGGCAGGGGCTCCCCCGCATCGATCAGGGCTTTGAGCTGTTCTTTTTCGCGATCAGTTAGCGGCATAGGCGGTCCGATGCCTCGATAGTTCGAGTTGAAGGACCCCACTTGGAGCAGCGATATATTACACAAGCCGCGGTTGGCAGGAATTTTAAGGAGGGCTAGGAAGGCGAGGACACCGGGGCCGCCGACTGCTGGTCCTCGACCGCCAAGGTCAACGAAAAGACAGTGCCGTGAGGCTTGTTGGCTGCTGTCAAAGCACCAGGGATCTCTTGCCGTCGAGGCGAAACGCGCTATCGGCCGATTTCACCGGCGTAGGATTCCAGCAGGCGCCACGCCACGGGTCCCGCTTTTTCTTGCCAGCGGGCGTAAAACTCCCCGAGCTTGACCCGGAAGCTGTCTGTGTCGGCGGTATTGACTTGCATCCCCCGGCGCGCCAGCTCCTCGGCCCCGGCCGCGTTCACTTGCTCGATGTCGTGGCGCTGCAGCAGCGCGTATTTTTCGGCATTGCGCTCGACAACCTCCTGCATTGCGCGCGGTAGAGCTTGCCAGGCCGTCTCATTGGCCAGCAACGTGAAGCCCGACCACCAATGCGCAGTCAGGCTCAGATAGGTCTGCACCTCGTAGAGCCGCAGCGACAATACGACCCCGAGCGGGTCGCTCTGCCCGTCGAAATTGCGCGCCTTCAGCGCGTCGTACATCTGGCTGAACGGGACGTAGCCTGCCTCCGCCCCGAACGCCGCGAAGAAATCGCGCGCAATCGCGCCGCCCGGGCTGCGGATCCTCATCCCGGCGAGATCGGCGGCGGTGTGGACCGGCCGCGTGCTGGTCGTCAGATGATGAAACCCGTTTTGCAGGCAGTGGCGGAAGGCGTGAATGCCGTTTTGCGCCAGCTCGATCCGGATCTGGTCGCCGAGCGCGCCGTCGAGCGCTGCGAACACTGCTTTCGAATCACTGAATGCAAAAGGCAGCAAGGGCAATGCACTGGTCGGCGCCACATCGCCGAGGGTCGCCCCCGCCATGAAAAATTCGAGCGCGCCGCTGCGCAAATCGGCGAACATCTTGGGGTCGGGGCCGAGTTGGCTCTCGGGAAACACCTCGATCAGGAGCTCCTCGCCGGTCTCTTGGCGGATGTTGTTCGCCATCTCGGTGAGCCGCCTGACCGTGGGGCTGGAGGCGGGCTGGTTGAGGCCCAGCCGATAACGAAATCGCGGCGTTTGCTCGGTCGACATCCGGGCATCATAGTCGACACCGGCGGTTGCGGACCAG
>JBARIB010000707.1:0-3385 GCA_049799535.1 Allostellaceae bacterium
CTTATGCTCGCCCTTGTCGTCTGCTCGGAGTTCCACGCGCTCACGCGCGAGGTCGGCCTGTTCGGTGTCTGCCTGTGAGTGCACAGACACGTACTCACCCGCAGCCATCGACATGGCGCCAGCGACCAGGCCAGCGACCCCGGCGACCAACACGTTGCTGCGAGTCCCAGGCGCCGCCGCGACACCCAGCACCAGACTCGCGGTCGAAAGGATACCGTCGTTCGCACCCAATACCGCCGCGCGCAACCAGCCGGTATGCTCCGTGCGATGCCGTTCTCGATGACGCACCGGCATTCTTGATTCCTCCTTGGTTGGGAGGGTATGACCCGCAGTGGGTGGCTTGAACCGTTGAAGAGTCCCGCCACCGCGCCGAGCACCGGCACTCATTGACTTAAATCAAAAAAGCTCGCTGGCAGCACTGATATCAGCTTATGAAAGGATCAGAACTCTGGCGCTCTTCCCGAGTATTTTCGGTGCTAGAGCACCGCCGCGGCACAGGCTGGAGAGCCGATGACCGTCAAGGAGATAGAGCCGAAGCGCTTGCGCACACCGCTTCATTTTGCGGTCGCGTTCGCGCCACGACGCGATTGCGCCGCGTGTCGCGCCGCATTGGCCCGGAACACCTGGTCCGTCAGCTTTTTCTGCTCCTCGGGCATTGCGTTGTAGAGGTTGTCGAAGGCCGGGACCAGTTTTTGCAGATGCTGAACGTGTGCTTCGGCCATCTGCTCGTAGGACTGCATGTTCTGCATCGCGTTCATTGTCGGGTACTGCTGAGCGCGCTGCATGAAAGCCTGATCCATATCGCGCGCGTTTTCGCGCATGACCTGGGCGAATTGATCCCACTGCGGCTGCTCGGCAGGGGTGATGTGCAATTGCGCGTGCAGTTGTTTGATATGGTTCTCGACCCGTTCTTCCATGGTCTTGCCCGGAACGGGCTGCGATGCCGTCGGAGAGGATGCGGCTGCCGGCGGGGCGGCCGGCGCCGGAGACTGCGTGGGTTGCGCCAGCGCCGCGGCGGTCAGAGCCAACAGCGCGATGATGGCCGCAGAAGCGAAATGGCTCGACCGGATTGTCTTCATCGAATCGTTCCTCGGTTTGACGTGTCCGCGATTTGGCAGGGCGTTGTCGAGGCACGCGCCGGCAGAGTGGCCCCGGTAGGCAAGCGGCTCAATAGCCGTAATAAACGGGCGGTGGCGGTGCGTAGTAATAGGCTGGCGGCGACCCATAATAGACTGGCGGCGGCGGCGCGTAATACCCGTGCGAGGCGATCGCGGCACCGACGCCCAGGCCGATGATCCCGCCTATGATCGCCGCGCCGGCGGCGTTGCCGCCACCATGATGATAGTTCCCGCCACCATGCCAGTGCTGGGCATGCGCGAGGGGGGCTATCCCCAAGCCGCCGGCGAGCACCGCCGTGATCAGGAAACGTATGCATAAAGCCATGATCGGCTCCCTAGTGGGTCGGACGCTTAGGCATGTCGTCACAGGAAATATTTATTCAATTTTAAAACAGGCACGTTGATCCAAATCAATTGCGCTCCTCCTGGGTCTCTGCCCTCCATCGGGGGATGGCGATGCCGGCCGTTGCCATTTTGGATTGGCGTAAAGCTTACCAAATGCCGATGCTCAGGCTCGGGTAAATTATTGGCGGAGTATAATAGTAGGGCGAGCCATAGTATGACGAGCCATATGGCGAGCCATAGACCACTGGGGGGGCGCGATAATAATACCCGCTGTTCACACCTGAGTAGTAATCACCACAACCGGCATCGCGGAGATTACGAGTCCTGCCGCGAGCCTTGCCGACAGACGGCGTTTCGATTTGATGTCGATGATCCAGGTCATGGCGACCTCCTCTAATGAGAGTGGTGTCACGGTCGCAGAACGCGAGCGTTAACCCTGACGTCCGGAAGTCCTGAACACGTCGTCGGTGATCTTCTTCTGGGCATCGGGCATCGCGGCGTAAAGCTTCTCGAAGGACACAATCAGATTTTTCAGCCCATCGATATGTGCCTGGGCGAATTTCTGATACATCTGCAAATCCTCCACTGCGGTCATGTTTTGCGGCGGCGTTGTCCGAGCTTGCGCGACTATCTTGTCCATGGCGGCGGCATTTTCGCGCATCGCCTGCGCTACGGCGTTCCATAATGGTTCCTGGCCGGGTGTGATTTTCAGCGCCGTGTGAAGCGTCGTGATCCGATGCTCGACGGTCTCCCCCCGCCCCTCGGTGGCTCCCTTGGCGGCCGGGTTCTGTTGAGCAGCGGCCTGGGCCAGCTGGATTGCCGCGTCAGTGGCGGTATCGCCGCGAGCTGCGGTCAGCGGGCTGGCGAGTATCGTGGCGCCCATCAGCGCCGCGATCGCAACCGAGCGCGCGAAGGGCGCGGACATGGCAATCGGGTGGGTGAAAGATGACATGGCGGTACCCTTTCTGGTTCTGGAGCCTAGGCTCAGCTTTGCTCCGCTCCCGGACACAAGATATTTGACGCCGGTGAACCCTCATTGATCCAGATCAAAGCACCGCGACGGCACCCGTGCTGTTACTGTCGCCTCAATGCACGCAACTTATGTCCACGGTAGGAGCATGTAGTCATGGATAAGGATCGGATCGCGGGAGCGGCGAAAAAGATCAAGGGCTCGATCAAGGAAATCATCGGCAAGGCGACAGGTGACGCCAAGCTGGAGGCTGGGGGCAAGGCCGACAAGGTTGAGGGTAAGGTCCAGAATGCTATCGGCGGTCTTAAGGACACGCTGAAAAAGTGAGGATGCGTGCGTCACTCGACATTCGTTTTACGGATTATGGGCAACTATCGGGGGAAGCAAATCATGAAAAGAGCGATGTATCTCGCCAGCGCAGCGATGATCAGCGCCGCCCTTCTCTCCGGCGGCGCCGGAGCCCAAGGCACGCCGCAGACGGTGGAGCTCGTCAAGGTCGATGTGCACAAGCTGGCGGCCGGCTATCGCGCGTCCAAGGTGATTGGCAGCAGCGTCATCAACGATGCCAACGAAACCATCGGTAAGATTGACGACCTCCTCGTGAGCCTCGACGGCAAGGAGCCATATGCCGTACTGTCGATCGGCGGCTTCCTGGGCATGGGTACTCGCTTGGTTGTGGTCCCTTATGACACGTTGAAGTTCGCCGGCAACAAGGTGACACTGCCGGGCGGCACCAAGGAAGTGCTCAAGATGCTGCCAGAGTTCAAATACGCTACGGGCTGATCTCCGCCAGAGCTGCGGAAGTTAGTAGCTCGCGGGACAGAACGATGTCAGATGGGAAGAAAGTGATGAACGACACCTCTTTGGAAGCGCGCGTAACAAAGGCCGGGGAAGCAATCGGCGAGCGCGTGCAGAGCGCCACGGCTGCCACCGCCGCAGCGGCCGGTCAGGC
>JBARIB010000708.1:0-8829 GCA_049799535.1 Allostellaceae bacterium
CCCGGGAACTGACCAAACTTCTTCCAGCCGACACACAGCTTCGCGCCTTGTTACTGGAACTTGAAAAGCATCAAGCTCATTGACCGCGCCGGTGTTAATGCGCAGGGTAGAGGCGGAACGGAGTCACTTTCGGCGCAACTCGAACCGTCCTTAATACCCAAACTAACTCCGCGGAACGCACCCAAATTACCCGGCCAGTCAAGATGGTCGAGGAGACTGCTCAGCGGCTGCTTTCTTCTCAGGAAGCGGCCGCCAGCTGCGGCGCTGAGATGGATCGCGGCAGTGAAGCGGCTTCTCGTCATTCCGTTTGTTCACGGGATTCGTAAGGCAGTCCAAAAAAACTGTGGCAGACGCCTTCTTGACGTTGCCCGGGTCAACTCATTGACGGCACTTTAGTAAAACCCCACCAGTTGAAATCGTTTCGCGATCGTGGCACCGCGCATGCCGCCTCGACGACGACTCTCGAGCCGAGCGCGAGCAGAAAGGCCTTGCCCCGAGCATCGCAAGCGCAGGGAGGCGAACATTAGCTTTGAAACGCTCAGCCTGCTTCTGAACTGGGTGGAGTTGGGGGTGCTGCTGGCGATCCTCTTCCGCCTGGGCCATACCTTCCAGCTTATTGCCAATACTCAGCGCGAGCTTAGACGAGCTATCCATCGTCTCAGCGACAGTCGCGCCGCTGAAATCGGAATTGACACCGCTGCCAGTGGATCAGAAGCTCCCTTGGTTTCTCGGCCGTTGCATATGCACTCTCGCTCGCGTGCATCAGCTACTTGATTCAACGATCAACGCTGGGTTCATGATCCTCAGGGATGGAGTATGCCGATTGATAACCAATCCGAGCAGTGATTAACCATATGTCCGTCCCCTGATGGTGGCCGCAATGAGTGATGCAGACAAGCCCACACCCGAGCTATACCGCGAAGCTGCGGAAAGAGTTCGACGACTGGCTGACGGAGCCCTATTGCCGGATATCCGGGACGACCTCTTGGAGGTTGCTGCGCGCTTCGAGCGAATGGCTGCCTATTTTGACGCCGCAAATTCGATCCAGGTGCCGCCTCCGACGCCGACCGTTTTCGGTACCGGGACTGCGATCTGAGATCGAGGGCCTGCGGCGCTGTGGCACGCAGCCGGCGAGAACGCAGCGGGAACGGCAGCTCGGCCGGCTCCTGGGGATTTCAGGAGTTTATTTTTCGGCGATAGCGGGTGTTTGATTGCGAAAATCAGCCTAACGCGCCAGACCAAAGCTCGGGTCGGGTCGGATTTCATCGGTTGCAGGCTGAGCAGCTAAGAATAAATGACCAGGTTTCCTGGGCGAAAGGTCCGGAGGGTGCCGCGGCGATTACCATAGGGAGGATCGAGCCTCACGATGACGCGGTCCGTCATGGGCATAACGCGTACGATCTCACCACATGTTTGCGGGTGCCCCCGTTTGCAAACCCGGCCTCCGACAAACAGCTCGCCAAGTATTGTGCGGTAGCTCTCCTGTGAAGCACCAGAGGGCGTGCCAACTGAGCAGTCGGAAATGCTGATATCCCGCCGCTCTCGCCTTGGCTCGCGGAGACCCGGTGACAAGATAGAAAGCGTTGGCATTAGACGGCGTCCGGCAAATCTCACCGCGTCCTCTTCGAGGCGCGGTTCCTTCAAAACAAATCTGTCATGATGTTAACCGTACCACGCCATTAAGCAAGTGGGAGTGGGTGATGGTGCCCCTTGTAGACACCGCCGGCCCAGAGCCTCCTGAGGGGGGCACGGCCGAATGATGTACTCAACGCCGCTGGCCGCGAGGCCATTGGCGCTATTGGGGCCGTCGGCATTGGGGCACCAGCGTCTGCAGTTCGGGGGCGCCGGCAATCCCTGATGCATACGAGCCTCCCTCGCCGGCGATCCCGAGCGTCAGCTCACCTTGCGGCAAGCCGACTAGGCCAGGAGCGGCTTCGCCATGTGACGGGGGTGACTCCGAGTTGAGATTGGGCTCGCCGTGTCCGCCGGGAGCGAGGCGCCGGCGTATGCCGAAGGCTCCGAGCGTCGCCGTCGAAGACGGAAGGTGCCGGTGACCGCGTCCGTCGTTGCGGATCCCGTCAATGATCAGGCGCGGCACCTGTCTCCCCCCAATCCTCGGGATCGTCGCACCCGCAGATTAGTCGCATATAGATCCGGGTCTGCTCGCTTTCGCTTTCGCGCAGCAGGGTGAGGGCGCGGCCCATCTCGTAGGCTTCCTTCCGCCGCGGGACCGGCCACATTCCGCCCCCGATCGTCAACAGAAGTCCGGCAATAACCATCCCCCAAAAGATGCGGGTAGATGAGAGATCAGCGCGTTGTAGTGCTGTCTTGAACCACTGTCGTGCAGAGTACATGTGCTTCAATATGAGTATGTGTGTCCCCAGAGCACAACTCGGAGAGCCGGCAGCAGAGGCCTCGGCTGCGCGATCTTTTATCGCAAGGTGGGGCGAGGCGATCCCTCCGGTGCCGAATGATGTCCGCCGGTTGAGGAACGCAGCCTGGGAAAGGGTTCTTCGCCGCTTATACCTCAATCCCGGAGCATCGAGATGACAGTGACCAAGGTAAAACACAGCGTCGTCGAAACCAACGGCATTCGCATGCACATTGCCGAGCAGGGGACCGGGCCGACCGTCCTGTTGTGCCACGGCTTTCCCGAATGCTGGTATTCGTGGCGGCACCAACTAGGTGCGCTGGCGGCGTCCGGCTTTCATGCGGTCGCGCCCGATATGCGCGGCTACGGTCAGACCGATGCCCCGCAAGAGATTGACCGCTACACATTGCTGCACCTGGTCGGCGACATGATTGGTCTGCTCGACGCGCTCGGCACCAAACGGGCGGTCATCGCTGGGCACGACTGGGGTGCCCCGGTGGCGTGGCTTGCGGCGCAGTTGCGCCCGGATCGCTTCCCGGCCGTAATCGCGTTGAGCGTGCCTTTCCTGGCGCGCGGGCCGGTGCGGCCGACAACCATCATGCCGCAGACCAATGACGCCGTCTGGTATCAGCTCTATTTCCAGGAGCCAGGCGTCGCCGAGGCGGAGTACGACCATAACGTGCGCACGGTGTTCCGCGCAGGCCGGATCTTGATTTCAGGCGACGCGCCGCCGGGAACTCGGCCCTTCGGCATGGTCCCGCGGCAAGGGACCCCGTTTCGATGGAACGCCGAGCCGCCGCCTCTACCTTCCTGGCTCAGCGAGACCGATGTCGAGTTCTACACGAACGAATTCACGCGAACCGGATTTCGCGGCGGGCTCAACTGGTATCGCAACATCGACCGCAATTGGGAATTGCTCGCCCCGTTCGATGGACTCCCGGTGAGCGTCCCCGCGCTCTACATCGCCGGCGATCGCGATCCGGTCGTCAAATTCCCAGGCATGGATCGTCACATCGCCGACTTGCCGAAGTTCGTGCCGCCGCTCCGAGGAGTGGTCATGCTGCCCGGCTGCGGCCATATCACCCAGGAGGAGCGAGCGGCCGAGGTCAACGCCGCTATGATCGATTTCATCCGGGGTCTGCCTTAACACGCGCGGCTGCTGGCGAAATGCGTTGATCCCGGTCAATTCGCTTGCGCGTTTCGAGACGGCTGCGTTCGACCGCTCTGGCAGTTCTTGGTGTGCGACCCGGGGAGGGGACACCAGTTTCGCCATCCCGAGACGAGCGCGATCTGGCCCAGGACTGCGATCGCGTCGCGGCCAAGAACGCCTGAACAGTTGCGGTGCCTTCACCCGGCTGCTGCTTATTGCTTGCGCACCGGGGCTGCGGCCGCGGAGTGGAATGTTCGCATAAGCCCGTGAAAAAATGGTGGGCGCGACTGGGATTGAACCAGTGACCCCTACGATGTCAACGTAGTGCTCTCCCGCTGAGCTACGCGCCCATGGCCATGGTGGGGTCGCGAGGATGTAGCGAAATTGCCGGTCGGAGGCAAGAGGACCGGCGGGCGAGAAGCATCCTGGCCGGTCGGCCCCGCCGAGGCCAGAATATTCGCCCAATCTCTACCTGTCGAGCCAGGCGTCCTCGATCCGCCAGCCATTGTAATTCCCCTTGACCATGATCGTAGGGCATCAAACTGCGGCGACGCTATAGTCGAAATCAAATTAGCGGCGAAACGCAGGGCCCTTTGGGACCTCCGTTAGCCGCCGCAAACTATTGGAAAACCGCCAGCCGTAGCATTCACGGGCTCCAGTCCCGTTTCCGATTACGACTGGCTTCTGTAAGTTGCCATAGATTCGGGTGAAATACTGCAAGACCTGGCTCAGTTGGGACCATACACCGCAGCCGGCTGCTTCAGGTACCAGTCGAGGATTTCCTCGCCGGTCCAGAACAATACGTCGCGATGCTCGCGGATGTGGGAGAGGGCCTTGCGGAAATACTTCAGCCGGTGCGGCGCGCCCATGATATAGGGATGCACCACGAGCGCCATGATGCGCGCCGATTGTGCCGCATCAGCATGGAGCTGCTCGAACTGGTCGATCGCTCGATCGTAATATTCACTGGCCTTGTGATGCTGGATCAGCATCATCGCAACGTCGTTGCATTCCTGCGTGTAGGGAATATTCACGATCGGGCTGGTGCGGGTCTTGAGCCGCACAGGCTCGTCATCGAGCACCCAGTCGGAGACATATTCGTACCCCTCTTGGACCAAAAGGTCGGGGGTCTCCCAAGTCTCGGTGAGCCCAGGACCGAGCCAGCCGCGCGGCCGCTTGCCGGTGAAGCCTCGGATTGCCTCAGCGGTCTTGCGGATATCCTCCTGCTCATCGGCGACCTTTTGCATGTTCTTCTGCGAGAAGCCGTGGCCGATGAATTCCCAACCGCGCTCGAGGGCGGCGCGGGCGATCGGCTCGTAATGCAGGATGGCTGAGCCGTTGACGGCAAGAACGGCGCGGATCTGCTGCTGATCGAGGACCTCCAGCATTCGCCAGAAGCCCACCCGGTTGCCGTATTCGTGCCAGGCCCAGTTCGGGATATCCGGCATCGGTGACCCGCCCGCCGGCGGGGTCAGCACGGTCCGCGGCATCGGTTCGTTCGGATCCCACTCCTCGACATTGACGACGACCCAGACCGCAAGCCGGGCGCCGCCCGGAAGCACGAGCTTGGGTCGGTGTGGAATTGCCGAAAAATTGAGACGCTCGGTCGGCAGCATGACTGCCCCCTGAAAATTAGCTCTGCGCTCTGGCCGACATGTACCAGTCGAGGATCTCGACCCCGTTCCAGTGCAACACCCCGGCATAGCGGTTGATATGGTCGTAAACGGCTTCGAGATATTTGATGCGATGCGGTTGCCCGCTGATGTAGGGGTGGATCGCGATCGCCATGATCTTTGCCCGCTCTGCCCCCTCGCGATAGAGCCGCTCGAAGCTGTCAATGCAGCGCTGAGTGAAATGGGCCGCTTCGTGATGCTGCACCAGCATCATCGGGATGTCGTTGAGTTCCACTGTATAAGGCAACGTGACGAGGGGGCCGTGGGCCGTGCGGATTTCGGTGGGCTCGTCGTCATAGACCCAATCGCCGATATATTTAATGCCGGCCGCGGCGAGCAAGTCGGGGGTCTCCTCCGTTTCCGTGAGTCCCGGTCCGAGCCAGCCGACCGGCCGTCTGCTGGCGAACCGTTCCAGCACGTCGAGCGATTTGTTAATCATCGCCGCCTGATCTTCGACCCGGTGGATCGGCATCTGCTCCCAGGCATGGCCCATGAATTCCCAACCGGCCTCACGAGCGGCGCCGGCGACGCGCTCATATTCCTCGCAGACCCGCGCATTGATCGACAGGGTTGGTCGAATTTTAAGCCGGGCGAACAAGTCGTAAAAACGCCACACCCCGACCCGCATGCCGTACTCGTGCCAAGCCCAGTTTGGCACGTCCGGCAACAGCACTTGGCCGGTCGGGGCGGGCAGGACCTGCCGCGCCATCGGCCGCGCGATGTCCCAGAATTCAAGATTGACGATCGTCCAGACGACCAGCCGGGCGCAGTCCGGCAGAGCAAGTGGCGGCCGGTCGACTATCGCAGAGTAGGCACAGCGTTCGCGTGGGAGCATCGTGACCTCCGATCCACCGATTTGATCGGTTCATAGCGCATTCCCATTTCGAGTACCGCGACCTTTCGCCACTCGGCCGATCCTGCAAACCGGCAGTGCAAAATTTACATTCCCGGGATGTCGGGGCCGAACTCACCCTAGAACAGAGCGTTGGCGTCGAACGAGCGGGCTGGGAAAGGCGGGGGCCGATGAGATCACAGCATTTCCGGGGCAACGTCTTTATCGCGAACTTGCCGCCCGAGTTCCCCGACGAGCAATTGGCCGAGGCCTTCGATTCCTTTGGTATCGTGCTGAGCGCTTCGGTCGCGCGCGATCCCTCGACCGGTAAGCGGCTGCGCTATGGTTTTGTCGACATAGCGACCGAGCGCGCGGCAAAGCTGGCGGTCGAATCGATGAACGGGGCGGAAATCGACGGCCACAAACTCGATGTGCGCATCAGCGAGAAGCCGACAGCACCAAATAAACCGCCTCGGCCAGCCGCCAAGCCCCGTACGCCGCCACGGATGCCGTCGCGGGTAAGCGCTCATGACGGCGACGGGGAGGAACAAGACTCTGCCGGCTTTGGCCTGCGCCGGCGCCCATTGGCGAGGAAGCAGCCGAGCTTTCAGGTGGAACGCCGGTCTCTGCCGCGCCGCCCCGGCTGACCTCGGTTGCCGGATTTGATCCGTGCGCCGTCGAACAATTCGTCGGGGCCGGCGCGCAGGCAGCCCGTGCCGCGGGCGCGGCGCTTACCCTCCTCACTCTGCCGATATTGCGGGCGATCAGCGCCGCATGGAGCTTTGCCGTGACCTCACTCTCGCCGGTTCTCGACCATGTTGTGGTCGATGTGCGCGATCGCATCGACGAGGCGATGCATCGCTTTCAGTCGCTCGGCTTCCAGCTGACGCCGCGGGGTCGTCACACTCTGGGCTCGGTCAACCATCTCGCGGTGTTCACGACCGACTACCTGGAGCTGCTGGGCTTCACCGAGGACGGCGCGATCCGCCCCGAGCTCATGCGCTTTCCGGCGGGTCTCAACGGGCTCGTGTTCAAGACCACCGATGCCGATCTCGTGCACAGAGAAGCCGAAGCGGTGGGCCTACCGGTCTTGCCGGTGCAATCCTTTTCGCGTCCCGTCACGCTCGATGGTGCGGTGCATGACGCGCGGTTTCGCACGACCCGGCTCGACCCGGCCAAGGTGCCGATGGGGCGCGTCTATTTCTGCGAGCATCAAACCCCCGATCTGGTATGGCGGCCCGAATGGCAGAGCCATCCGAACGGCGCCTATGCCATCGCCCGCGTCATCGTCGCGACCGCCGATCCGCAACGCACGGCAAAGCTGTTCCGCGATCTATTTGGCGGCGGCGCCGTAGCGGAAACCGGTGGGCGGCAAGTCGTGCCTGCCGGGACGGCGCAGGTCGAGTTTGCCGCGCCGGAAACCGTGGCGGCCGAATTCGGCAAGGCGGCCGACCCCTCCGGCCGCACCGAGTTCATGGCGGCGCTGGAAATAAGGGTTCGGTCGCTGGCCCGGGCGGCGCAACGGCTGAATTCCATTTTGGGCTTGCGCGCCGAGCCGCGGCGGCTGGTGGTGCCCGCCAGCGCCGCCTTCAATGTGGCGATCGTTTTCGCGGAGTGAGCGATGGCCGATGAGGCGGCCGGCTGCGAGCTCACGCGATACCAAAATCTCGGCGATGCGATCGACCGGGACGGCGATCCCGATGCGCCAGCGGTGATCGACCTCTGCGGGGAGCCGCTGCCGCGCTTCTACAGCTATCGCGAGATTGATGCGTTGGCCCGCGCCACGGCACGCGGCCTACTTGCGCGAGACCTCCGGCGAGGCGAGCGCGTTGCGATTCTGTCGGTCAACCGCGGCGAGTTCCTCGCTGCCTTTCTCGGCATCATGCGGGCCGGTCTTGTTGCCGTGCCGGTAAATTGGAAGCTTCCAGCCGCCACCGTCGAGTTCATTTTGCGCGATTGCGGAGCCTGCCTCGTGTTGTGCGATAGGCCGCGGCTGCCGCTTTGCCCGGCCGATCTGCCTCAGCTCACCTTCGGCGAGGATTTTACGACGCTGCTCGATCCCGGTCCTTTTGCGGCGGTCACACCGGAGCCTGCTGACCCAGCGATGTTTCTCTACACTTCGGGCTCCAGCGGCCGCCCCAAAGGGGTCGTTCTGTCGCATCACAGCCACCTCTGGGTCATCGAAATGAACCGTCGCACCGCCGGTCGGGGCGGCGATCGGGTGCAGGTGGCAGCGCCGCTCTATCACATGAATGCACTCGCCGTCTCACAATCGGCCCTGGCGCAGCACGACACGATCATCCTGCTGCCGGGCTTTACGCCCGCGAGCTACATCGCCGCGGCCGGCGCGTACCGAGCGACCAGGCTCACCTCCGTCCCGACGATGATTGCGATGATATTGCGTGAAAAGGCGTTGCTGGCGCGTACCGATCTGTCGGCGGTCAAGGTGGTCCGCATGGGCTCGGCGCCCGTGTCGCAGACCCTGGTGGACGCAGCGCGGCGCGCCTTCCCGAAAGCCGCGATCACAAATGGCTACCTGATTACGCACTATCCTCAGCCATCAAGGTGTGGCACAAAAAAGGAACAATATGGCGGTATCTGCGGATTTGAACGATGGCGCGCAACAAGGTGCAATTTCAAAAGGGGCTCAGCGAGGCCCAGTTTGCTGTTCTTTATGGAACAGAGGATCAGTGCCGCGAGGTGGTGATGCGCTGGCGCTGGCCATCCGGCTTTGTCTGCCCGGTTTGCGCCGGGGAGCATCACAGCTTCGTCAAGACCCGGGCGCTTTACCAGTGTACCGCCT
>JBARIB010000709.1:0-2687 GCA_049799535.1 Allostellaceae bacterium
GCCGCGCTGAAGGACACCAAATTCACCTTGCAGGAGGGCCTCAAAGCCAGCGAGCGGGAGGGACAGCCGATTTCGGCGCAGTTCGAGATAGACGACGGCAAATTGCAGCTTTCGGTATACACGACAAAGGGTGACGACTTTACCGAAGTTGTCGCCGACCCCAAAACCGGGGCTATCGTGAAATCGGAGAAGATTACCGACACCGATGATCTCAATGATTCGGCCGATCAGAAGGCCGCGATGGAAAAGGCGAAGATCTCTCTGCTCGCCGCCGCCGATGCCGCGGTCAAGGAGAATGACGGAGCCCGCGCAGTCAGCATCTTCCCAGATCTGCGGGACGGCCACCCGATCGCGGAAGTCACATTGCTGCAAGGAACAACGCCAAAGAGGGTAACCGAAAAGCTGGATTGAACTATGACAGGAGAGCTGCAGCTGGCTCAGAGAGAAGAATCCGGCATTAGCGTTGGCCTCAACCCGTCTGCGGCGGGAGGGTAGTTCGATGAAACCCTGCAGAAAGCTAAGTGCGATTGCGGCAATGTTTCTTTTCGCTGCCTTAGGTTCCGGCACCGCGCCACAATTCGCAGCTGCTCAGGCGCCGCCCTCGGCCGGCACGGCAGCGCCGCAGCCGGGCTCTTTCTTGCTGACAGTATTCTTACGGCATGACCAGACGAAGACGGTCGACCAAATCAATGAGCACCTAAGACAGACCGGTCGATACGATAAGTTTCCGCCCGATGGCGTTGAGATCGTGGCCTGGTACGTGATGATGGGGATTGGTCAGGTGGTGATCTTGCGCGTACCAGCCGAAAAATTGCGCGAGACGAACCGCGTGATCGAGCAAACCGCGTGGGGCGGCTATCGCACCGAGTTCTACCCGACCTATGATTTCAAACCCGTCTGGGACGCTATCCCGCATCACCGTCAGTGAGTGCCCCAAGCGCAGCGCACTATGAAAACCCCGGTCCAGGTCCGCCAGCGCAGACGCGTCCTCTGTGTTTTTCCGCGTTACGCTCCGTCGTTCGGTACGTTTCATTACGCTTATTCGTTGATGGACGGCGTACAGGCCTTTATGCCGCCGCAAGGAATTCTTGTCGTCGCTGCCTATCTTCCGGAGCGGTGGGATGTTCGCCTGGTCGACGAGAATATCCGACCGGCGAGCGACGCCGATCTCGCCTGGGCCGACGCGGTCCTTGTCAGCGGTATGCACGTTCAAAAAACCGAGATCAAGGCAGTGGCGCGGCGCGCGCGGGCGCTCGGCAAGACGACGGTATTGGGTGGGCCCTCGGTCTCGGCTTGTCCCGAGGAATATCCCGATTTCGATTATCTTCACCTAGGAGAGCTCGGTGACGCGACCGACGCGCTGATCCACGCACTGGACGAGGATCCTAGCCCTCCGCCTGTGCAGTGTCGCTTCGCAACACGAAAGCGGCTGCCGCTCGCCGATTTCCCGATCCCCGCCTATCAACTGATCGACGGGGGGCGATATTTCATCGGCAGCGTACAGTTTTCGAGCGGCTGTCCCTATCGCTGCGAGTTCTGCGATATTCCGGCTCTCTACGGACGCCAGCCGCGCCTCAAGACGCCGCAACAGGTCGTTGACGAGCTCGACGCTTTGATCGCCTTTGGTATCAAGACCTCGATCTACTTCGTCGACGACAATTTCATCGGTAATAAGAAAGCCGCGCGCGAATTGTTGCCGTATCTCGTTGCATGGCAGAAGCGGCGCGGCTACCCGGTGCAGTTGTGCTGCGAGGCGACCCTCAACATCGCCAAATCTCCGGAGATCTTGGCGATGATGCGAGAGGCATATTTCTGCACGGTCTTCTGCGGCATTGAGACGCCCGATGTGGCCGCGCTCGATGCGATGAAAAAATCTCAGAATCGGGCGGTGCCGCTGCTGGACGCTGTCGCGACAATCAACAGCTACGGGATCGAAGTCGTCTCCGGCATCATCCTCGGCCTCGATACCGACACGTCGCAGACGGCAGATCGGTTGATCGAGTTCATTGACGCCTCCGGGATCCCCATGCTGACCATCAACTTGCTGCAGGCATTGCCGAAGACGCCATTGTGGGACCGATTGGAAGCCGCCGGGCGGCTCAGCAATGACGAGCGACGCGACTCGAATGTGGTCTTTATTCTACCGTACGAGGAGGTACTGCAGAGCTGGCAGCGATCGATCCGCCACGCGTTCACACCGGAGGCGATTTACCGGCGTTTCGCCTGGAATACGCACCACACCTACCCCAACCGCATCACGCCGCCGCTATCGCGGGCGCGGCTCAGCCTGGGCAATCTGCGCCGTGCCATCCTGATCGTGGCCAAGCTGCTGATTCGGGTGGGGCTTTTTGGCGATTATCGCCGGATCTTTTGGCGCATGGCCTGGCCGGCATTGCGCCGCGGCCGCATCGAGGAATTGATCCACATAGGCATCGTCGCCCACCATATGATCACATTCGCCCGCGCCTGCTCGGCAGGCCGAGAAAATGCGACATTTTATTCCGAGCGGCCAAAGATCGCCGCCTGAGGAACTTCTCGATCCCGATCACCACTACCAGCCGTAGTAGCCCCACCATGGCCCGGTGAAAATGACGACCAGCCAGAACAAGACAAAGAGCAGACCAGTAAGCCGACGGCGCTGGCGGTGCCGTAATAGGAACGGCGATAGCCGTTCCAACTGCTGACGC
>JBARIB010000710.1:0-5029 GCA_049799535.1 Allostellaceae bacterium
CAGTATGATAGGGTTTCCCTCGCGCCGAATTGATATGGATCAACTCTCCCGAAAAACGACGTTCTCGAGCTCCTCTGCCAGGGATAAAGCCGCGACTTCTCGCCTACAGCCCCGCGATTCACTGCTGAGGGGGGAGAGGGGATTCGAACCCTCGGTCCCCTCAATGGGCTGCCCAAAGTCGATTGGCAATTCGCCGGCCCCCTTGCAACGTTGCTCGCTCCATTGCGCTTAGGCGTTCCGCCAATCGACGGAGTGTTGCGTCGGTTACCGCGCCACCGGTGCGCTGGGCAATGCCTTGCTCATAGGTCCTTACGGGTGCCGCCGCGAGCAAGGAAGCGACCGCCATTGCTGTTTACGGCTGGTCCGGCGAGTTTGGCGTATGCGGCCAGCGCGGCGGGATCAGAAATTGAGCGATAAAACGTGATCCAGTATCCCTTGGCCATAGGTTCCTCCCGCGATGTTGTAGGCAAATCGAGTGCTTCATCGATCCGACGGCAAACCCATCGGTTGCCAGTCTTGTGCCGGCGCACCAGCAGGGGCCGGGGTGTGTGCAAGTCGCTGGAAAATCACCGGACGCTTATCGAGAAAGAACCTTTTTTAGCCGCGGGTGTTCTGACATGATATAATCATATAATTCGATGTCTTCTTGCGTAAGCTGATCGTACCCAATTTGGATTTCCATGTGCGATTGTTCGGCAGCGGAGATCAGATTTAACAGCGTGTGGTCGCACGTACTTAGATTCTGCTCCACTACGCACCTCAACATATCGATCGGGAACTCACCTCCATAATCGACCTCACCGGCCACCCGTACCTGTCGATCAAACAGAGCCGTCCACGCTGGTTTAAGGGCAGCTACGCGGCGTCTTCGCGCTGATAGGATATCCCACGAATTTTTTACTCGATCTCGAAATTTTGGTGCTCTTTGGGAATACGTCGTAGTTATACGGATGCGGAAAAGCTCTGCGAATAGAGGGATATACACTGTCGAATACCTGATGGTTTCTGCCCTCCTTATCCGTTCCTCGCGCAGCTTGCGTTGAGTCTTCACGGGAGCGATGACCACGCTCCCGAAGCGGCACCCAGCAAAAATCGCAGCCGTGACGGCGGCTACAATGATCCACGTTCGGGTTTCCCGTGGAACTGCATCGCTGAATTGGGGGACAGAGAGAAAGGCGATCAAGGAGAGCGCGATAGCTGTAAGCAGCCAAAGTGGGAAATCCTTGATGGCCGATAGAGCTTTGGTGACCGCGCTCGAAATTGTGGTTGCCGGTTCCGCCATAGGCACATTCTACATCTCGTGTTTCTGTGTCCGGCGACAATTTCGATTTTAGCCGAGCGGCGGCGCGGCGTCGTCATGTCTCTCACGGATAGAGAAGTCACAATTTCTCACCGATAGAGATGTCACAAGAAGGATTGTGTTGGTCGAGCTGGACGACAACAATTCATTGAACTGATGGTGGAATGGGCTGCGGCGGGCGAGGCGCCGCCAAGCCCGCAGCCGCCGGAGGCGGGGGCCCGCAGGGCCAGGCTTGACGGCGTCTTGTGCGCCGCAGAGAATCGCAACCGACAGACAAATGTCGTCGAGCTGGTGCGGTGCCGGCGTGCTGAGGTGGGACGGGACCCGGTTCAGCCGACTTTGAACATGTGGCCGAGCTGTCCTTGGCGGCGCGGCGCCTTCTTGCTTCGCTGCTGCGGGGTTTGACGCTGCTGCTCGCGGATGAAGGCGAGAGCCGCGCCAAGGTGCTTGTTCTCGACAATCGCCGCCTGCGAAACCTGGCGCAGCTTGTCAATGGTGGTGTAGGGCAAGTCGAGCCCGCGGTAGCGGATCGCCAGTCGGCCGTCGGGATAATCGACCACCGTGACACGCTGGCGGCGCAGTTCGCGCGTGATCTCGTTCGGCTCCAGCAAGAACAGCACCTTGTCGTACTGCAGGGTCAAGCTATTGGAAACCGTCCGCTCTTCACGCCAAGCGAAGATGTCGGCGAGATCATCGCCAACGGATAATGGCCGATGAAGGTCCTTGGCGTCGCGCGGCTCCTTGCCAAAACGGGCGTTGTAGTCGGCCAGGAAATCCGGCAACGCTGCATTGCCGGCGGGCATTGTGCGAATCCCCCGCAGGCGCGGTTCCTTGACCAGGCGATCCTGCAAGGTTTTGTTGGTGCGTTCGACACGGCCCTTGGCTTGCGGCGTGTTGGCGCACAGAATGTCAATGTTGAGGGCGTGCAGCGAGCGCCCGAACTGGGTCATGCCGTCGCCGCCCAGCGCGCCCGCTGGTTGACGCGAAAGACCCCCGTGCTTGTCGCTATAGAACGCAACCGGCTTGCCATGCGCCTCGAGGTATTCTCGGGTCGCTTGGAAGTAGTCGAAGGTCGATTCCGTCTCGACAAACTTTAGATGCATCAGGCGGCTGGTGGCGTCGTCGACATAGACGAGCAGTGTGCACTGCGGGCCACGATCCTCGAACCACCAGTGCTCGCAACCGTCGATTTGCACCAGTTCACCCAGGCAATCGCGTCTCGCCCGCGGTTGGTGGACCCGCTTCAGCCGGTCTTTCCGCCGTATCCAAAGGCCGGCGCCGATCATCCATTGCCGCAGTGTCTCGACACCAAGCTCCAGGCCGTGAAGCTCGGACAGTTTCTCGGCCGCCAAGGTCGGACCGAAATCGGGATAGTGCTCACGGACGATGGTCAGCACGGTCTCGCGGAACACCGCACCCAGAGCTCGGTTGCTGGGACGGCCGCGCTGCCGCGAAATGAGGCCATCTGGCCCGCGGGTTTGAAACGCATCCAGCAGCCGGTAGACCTGTCTGCGCCCAACCCCGATCAGCCCCGCAGCGTTCGCGACGGAGAGGCGTCCATCCGCGACATCGATCAGCACCCGCAGGCGCGTCAGCTCCTTGCGGCTCATCGTGACCACCGTCATCCCACGCCACCCCGACAAGCCCCGTGCCGACTGTCGAGCGTGACATCTCAATCGGTGAGGCTGGTGACGTTTCTATCGGTGATCTACAGCTGAATGTCGCATAACGTGGTCTTCTGGAAAATTCCCGCTGTCGGGCGCGGGGAGCGCGAAATTGAAGAACCTTCAAACTCGCGTTAAAACTGTTATGAAGCCCTTCCCGGCTATGATCTATGATCGAAAATCCGCGCTCTCAATCAGGGGGTCGCATCATGCGGATTTGGAAGCTCACGCCGACCGATCTATGCGACCCGTGCTGGAAGCTCTGGGAGCCTGAGCCGATCTTCGTTCGCGCGGAGAACGAGGCTGAGGCACGGCGATTGGCAGTATTTGAAACCCTGCAATATTTGCCCGCGAGACCGGGCCAGCGGATCCCGATCAACCCGTGGGGCGGTCACAGTAAGATCGGCGATCCTTCGCCGACGATCTGTGAGGACGTGACCGGTCAAACGAACCAATATTCCGTCCATGGTCCCGCAGCGGTGCTTCATCACGGCGAGAAGCGGTGAGACTGTGCCATGTGGAAACCAGAACGCCATTCCGATGACGAGAATCTACGGTGGGCATTGCTTCGCGCGATTGAATGGAAACATTTTCCCCTTTTCATATCGCAGCCGATTGTACCGGTGTTGATCTACTTTTATCCTTGGCCGTGGGTGATCGGGTTGGTCGTGATTGCCACGTTTGCGTGGTGGTTCATAGTAGCACCCCAATTCACCCCGCCGACTGCCGTTGATATCGCCGTCTACTTCGTATGGCTGAGGTTCGCGGCCTCGCCACTAATGGCGTATTGGATTTGGGAAAGCGGTCACCCGTGGACGGCGGGTCTCGCACTCTTTTGGCCGTTTGCGGGAAATGGGATCGTATTGTGGCTTCTGATGTTCCCACAGGCTGCGCTCGCATCTACCGCGAGGGCCAAAGCCGCTCAGATTGGCGTGATCCAGGGACGGTTGATGGGTCGGTTCGGCTACACGCACCGAGACGTAGGGGAAGCTACGGATTGAGACCAGCATGATAGCCCCACAGTGTCATCGCGCGCCGGACTCCCGGAAGGAAACTGAACGTCAACACCTTCATAGCTTCCAATATCTGTGCACTGACTTTCCGCGCGGCGCACTGATAGAAGGCGAGACGCCGGACTTTATCGTTGTAACAGGGACAGCAAGGAAGATCGGAATTGAACACACGCAGGTTTTCAAGAAAGACGGGACGGAACAAACGGGCGAGCAAGCGGATGAGACAACGAAGGAATTCATTACGACTGCCGCGAGAATTCACGCAGAGTGCTTGGGGTTGCCGCCTGCTTACGTAGCCTTATTTTTTAATCCCCAATATCTAAGTGTCCGAATCTTAATCGTGTAAGTTGTATTGTAGCTAAGCCAATCTCCTAACGAGGAGCTGGACAGAGGCGATGTACAGCCACGCCCTGGCGCTGGCGATCGAAGCCTCGAAATCCTTCGCTAGCCGGCGGTTTCGATTGAGCCAAGCGAGCGTTCGTTCGACGACCCATCGGCGTGGCAGCAGTTGAAAGCCGGCGGCGTCAGCACTGCGTTTGACGATCTCGATCGTCCAGCCACCGAATTTGGCGGCGGCCTCGCGCAGGTTGGGGCCGTTATAGACACTGTCGGCGAAGAGATGGCGTAGCCAGGGAAACAACCGGTGGATCGCCTCGATGACCAGCGCAGCCGCATCGCGATCCTGGATATCGGCGGGGTGCACCTCGGCACCGACCAGCAGACCGCAAGGTGTCGGTCACAATGTGGCGCTTACGACCTTTGACCTTTTGGGCCGCATCCCCCGGGTCGCGGCTTTGCCGCGCCCGAGGACAGGCTCCACCGCGCGGTCCGCCGCTCTCGCTCGTCTTGGCCGATTGACTGTCGATGAGCCCGGCCGACGGGCTCGGTTCGCGCCCCGCCGCCGCGCGCTTGCAGCAGCAACTCAAAATTGATCGTCTCAAACAAGCCGTTGTCCCGCCAATCGTAGAAATAGCCTTGTACGGTCGTGAACGGCGGAAAGTCCTTCGGCAACATCCGCCACTGACAGCCGGTCCGCGCAATATACAAAATCG
>JBARIB010000711.1:0-3708 GCA_049799535.1 Allostellaceae bacterium
GTCACCGCAAGATTGGCGCCTTCGCCGACGACCTTTGCGCGGATTTCATCGCCGTCGATGCGCAGCGCGTCATTGACGCGGTCGCCGACCCCGGCATGGGTCTCCTCCGGCGCCTTTACGAAGGTTCCAATCCCGCCGAACCACAACAGATCGACCGAGGCAGTCAGGAGCTTTCGGACCAGCTCGGCTGGAGTGAGATTATCTGCGTCGATGTCGAAGATGCGCTTCATCTCCGGACTGATGGGGACGGACTTGGCGCTGCGTTGGAATACGCCGCCTCCTCGCGAAATCAGGGCTGGGTCGTAGTCCGCCCAGCTCGATCGCGGGAGATGGAACAGCCGCTGGCGCTCGGCAAAACTGCGCCCGGCGTCAGGCTCGGGGTCGATGAAAATGTGGCGGTGATCGAAAGCACCCAGTAGCTTCAGATGAGCCGACATCAGCATGCCGTTGCCGAACACGTCGCCGGACATGTCGCCAACACCGACAACCGTCAGTTCACTGGCCTCGATATTGCGTCCGAGCTCGCGAAAATGCCGCTTGACAAGCTCCCAAGCGCCACGCGCGGTGATCCCCATCGCCTTGTGGTCATAGCCTGCCGACCCGCCGCTGGCGAAAGCGTCGCCGAGCCAAAATCCGTATTCTTCCGAAATCGCATTGGCGAAATCGGAGAAGGCGGCGGTGCCTTTATCGGCCGCGACCACAAGATACGGATCATCATGATCGTACCGTACGACATGCGGCGGTGGCATTATGCAATGGGCTCCCGCGCCTTGCGGAACGATATTGTCGGTTAGATCAAGCAGGCCGCGAATGAGGGCTTTGTAGCACTCAATGGCTTCGGCCCCGAGAGCCTCCCGTAGAGCGGGCGCTTGCTTAATCACGAAGCCGCCCTTCGCTCCTACGGGCACGATGACGGCATTCTTCACCGTCTGCGCCTTCATCAGGCCGAGGACCTCAGTGCGGAAATCCTCCTTGCGGTCGGACCAGCGGATGCCGCCGCGGGCGACCCTGCCGGCACGCATGTGCACGCCTTCAACCCGGGGGCTATACACATAAATTTCAAAGAGTGGCCGCGGCAGCGGCAGCAATTCGATCTCACTGCTCGAGAGCTTGACCGCCAGATAAGGCTTCGGATCACCAGAGGGCAGCGTCTGGTAATAGTTGGTGCGCACCGTTTTCAAGATCAGCGTCAGGTAGGTGCGCAGAATGCGATCCTCATCCAGGCTGCTCACGTCGTCGAGGGCATGATCGATCGCCTGGATTTCGGAGATCGCGGCGAGCGAGGAACCCCCGCCGCCGGGATCAAAGCGGGTCTCGAACAGGTGAACGAGGCGACGGGCAATTTCGGGATGGCCGCTCAGCGCATCTTCCATATACGCTTGGCTGAACGTAGTCCCGGCTTGCCGCAGGAATTTCGCGTAGAGGCGGAGCATCGTGACTTGACGTGCCGACAGCCCAGCGGCAAGGACGAGGCGGTTGAACCCGTCATTCTCGATCCGGCCGGTCCACACCGCGACGAGTGCCTCCTCGAACCGTGCCCTGATGGTGGCTGAAACCGAGGTCAGAAGAGCAACGCCAGAGAGCTGAAATTCGTGAATCCATACCGAAATCCCGTCGCGTCCCTCGATCCGAAACGGCTCTTCGGCGACCACGCGCAATCCCAGATTTTCGAGGATTGGCATCACATCGGAAAGTGCGACAGGCTCCTTGGCCCGATATAGCCTTAGCCCAGGGAGACCCCCATCGGGATTGGAATGGAGCGAGACCTCCAAGGGCGAACCGGCAAGTAGAGCCTCGATCCGGCGCAGATCGGCGACCCCCTGTGTGGCGTCCGTTCGGGTTTGGTACGTGATCGGGAAGGATTGCACCCGCCCCAAGTAGTTGGGTGCCTCGTCTGCTCCGAAGGTCGCTGCCGCTGCTTCCCTCAGCCGGTCCGACCAACTGCGTCCAGCATCGGCGAGCCGCCTTTCCAGCGCCCCGGCGTCAACTACCGGCACAGCCCCTCGCGTCGTGCGAATGATGAAATGGACGCGCGCCAGCGCCGATTCATCGAAGTGCGTGAAGAAGGTCGATATTTCGCCTGCGAACGCCTCCTCGAGGATGGCGCCTAGGCGGATGCGCAATTCGCTGTCGTAGCGCTCACGCGGCACATAGACAAAGCAAGACACGAAACGCTCCAGCGGATCTCGACGGATGAACACGGCGATGCGCTGGCGTTCTTGCAGATTAAGAATGCCGGTGACCATGTCGAAGAGCTCGTTCTCATCGGTCTGGAAGAGCTCGTCGCGTGGGAAGGTGTCGAGAATGTGCAGGAGCGCCTTGCCGTCATGGCTCGTCGTAGACAGCCCGGCACGCTCGACGATCCGCCGGACCTTGAGCCGCAACAAGGGGATCGATCGAGGATTACGGCTATAGGCGAGCGACGTGAAGAGGCCGAGAAACACGCGAATGCCGATGACCTTACCACCAGGACTGATCCGGCGTACCCCAATCGCGTCCATGTGAGCGGTGCGGTGCACCGTCGCGCGGCGGTTCGATTTGGTGATAACAAGGAGTTCGCGTCGGCGCACGAAATCTTGCACGTCGGGTGGCAAGGAAGAGAGGTCGCGCAGTCCTCCGAAGACCGGGTGGGCTTCGTCGCGCAAGACCCCGAGCGGCCCATGCTCGGGTTTGGCCGCTGCATCGAGCGGGTATTCGCGGTAGCCCAGAAACGTGAAGTTGTCGTCATCTAGCCAGCGCAGAAAATCTTGGACTTCGGCGAGTTCCGTTGCGGGGACCGGAGGCGGTTGCGCCGATAGCTCAGCTATCACTTCACGCATCGCTTGCCGCATTGGCTGCCAGTCGTCGACGGCAGCGCGCACGTCGGCGAGAACGCCGGATAAGGCTTGGGTCAGGCGTGCGAGGTCAGCCGGATCGGTTTCCCGCGTGATCTCGACTTGCATCCATGATTCCCGAGCTCCTGCCGCCCCAGCATCGAGTACGCCACACAGCCTGCCATCCGGGCTGCGCCTAACCATCAAGATCGGGTGGATCACAAGGTGGACGACACGGTTTCCGGCGTTGATCGCTCCGGTCACCGAGTCGACGAGAAACGGCATGTCGTCATTCACGATCTCAATGATCGTATGCGCGGATGACCAGCTTTCGGCGGCCGGGCCCGGATTGTAGACGCGGATTTTTGCCTTGCCCGGCTGGCGTCGCTCAGCGAAGCGCCACAAAGACAGCGCCGCGCCGTAGAGATTCCGGGGGGTCCGATCAGTGACATCCGCTGGTGGCACGTGCCTGTAGAATTCGACGATGAACCGCTCGACCGCGCTTTGCTCCTCCGGATCGAACAATTCGCGCGAGAGTGCAGCTGCCTTTCGGACGAGCGCTGCTTTTTTTGCTTCGATTGTCCCTGTCATCCCTCCTCCCGAATACTTACCGGCCAATAAAGCAGGCGCTGCTATGCCGCGATCCCTGGCTCATGGGTTTCCGATGTGCTTTTCCGCGAATCCGGCGGCGGCGCCTCTTGGGTCCAAACGCAGATCGCTCCCGGTTGGCTGGCGGGCAGGCAAGCCCCTGAGAGGGTTCGTTTCTGGAAATTTCAGCTCGATGCGATGATGATCATGGCCACTGGTAAATGCGTCTCAGAGCGATGCGAATCCACCCCACGCTTCAGCGTAGCCTGATTTATTTGCTGCCGTTTGCAGTTATCTTGTCAGCCGT
>JBARIB010000712.1:0-5438 GCA_049799535.1 Allostellaceae bacterium
CGCCGGGCCGATGTCCGCAAACTGATCGTTTCGCCGCGCCGCGAGCACAGCCGAAAGCCGGACGAGGCCTACGAGCGCATCGAGGCGCTATGTGAAGGCCCCTATTTGGAAATGTTCGCTCGCTTCCAGCGGCCAGGCTGGGACTTTTGGGGGGTGGAGGCCAATTCATCGCGAGTAGCGCAACGACGCTGGAACTCAAACAGCTACCCCGACGCGCCTCAGGTAGCGGAATAAACCTTCCTACGGGCCTTCACCAGGCCTTAAGCACCGTCTGACAGACTGCCGCGGGGCGATGCGGACGGGAGCGGCAGGTGATCGGGTGGGCGTTGCGCTGGGTGTTGCTGTGTTGCTTCATCGTCCTTTTCGGCGCCGCAGTCTTTGACCGGCACTCGATAGTGGCGCCGGACCGCGCCGTGCCATCGGTGCCTGCCACCCAATCGACCGAGGCATCCCGGCGAGCGGAGAGCCAGCCTTCAAATACGATCGTCTATGCAGCAGGCGAGGGTGGTCACGTCATTGTCGACGCCGCGGTCAACGGCGCGCCCACGCGGCTCCTCGTCGATACCGGGGCCAGTCTCGTTACCCTTACCCCGAAAGACGCGCGCGCCGCCGGCATTGATCCGCACGCGCTGGTTTTCAGCCGGCAAGTCAGCACTGCCAATGGTGCCGTGCGGATGGCGCCAGTCACATTGCGTGAGATCCGTCTCGGCCAATTATCGGTCTACGATGTTCCAGCCGCCGTGCTGGAGAAGCTCAATGTATCGTTGCTTGGAATGAGTTTTCTCGGCCGCCTGCAAAGCTACGAGATGCGCGACGGAAAGCTAACGATCAGTTGGTAGAGCCGGCTGATGCCTAGGGTCACACGCCGAGGCCAAAGCGGCGCGCGAGGAAATCGAGCACATCGCCGGCGCAGCGGTCGGGAAAGGCGTCGCAGATATTGTGCGGCGCCCGCTCATAAACGCGCATTTCAACATCCTTTACGCGCCGGCGGAACGGTTCGTAATTAGCGGTCGAGCCGATCGGCTCGGCGCCGGGAACGACAACCAGCGTCGGGCATCGAATGCGGTCGAGCTGATCGCTCCAATCGTAGCTCGCCATCAGCAACACGAATTTGGCGATATAGGCAGGATCGTTTTTGGCCGCCTCGTCGAGAAACCATTCGACGAGGCCGGGGTCGACCTTGTCGAGCGGCAACCGATCAGCGATCGTCTCGGCTAGGAAGGGGCGCATGCCTTTCGCCTGAATCTGCGGGATCCAGCTCGAGGCCTGACTGTTCTTGAGACCCGGTGTCGAGCCGAACAGCATCAGGCTGCGAACCCGCTCGCGGTAGTTCATCGCCAACTGCTGAGCGAGGTAGCCGCCGGCCGAATTGCCGACAATATGGGCGCTGGCGCAGCCGAGATGATCCATCAGCTCGCGGACATCCCGCACCAGCCGCTCGAGGGTGAGCTCGCGGTCGGCGGGCGGGATCTCCGAGCTGCCGTGCCCGCGCAGATCCATTCGCACGACCCGGTAATGCCGGCTGAGCGGTGGGACCCAGGCATAATAGCGTCGCGCGCTGCCCATTGCCGCGTGCAATAGCAGCAGGACCGCGGGCTTCTTCCACGGATCGGTGAAGTCGTCGATGCAATAGCCGAGCCGCACACCATCGCTTGCAGCAAAGCTTTCCACAGTGCCCTCCCGGGCTCGCTCTCCTTGCCTCTGCAACGGCAATCATCTACCACCGCCGGGATCGGAGCAACCTGTCGGGATTTCGGAGGCGTCATGAAGGTCGGGATCTTTCTCACCTGCCAGTATCCGCCCGGGAGCGACATGGTCGCCGCTCTCGAGGCGCAATATGTCATGACGCGGCTGGCCCGCGACCGCGGCTGGGATGCCGTCGCCACCGGTCAACATTACCTGAGCGAAGGTGTCCGCCAGATCCAGCTGGTGCCGTTTCTGGCGCGGCTGGCCGCCGAAGCCGGGGATATGACCGGCATCGCTGGGGTGCTGCTGACCACCTTGCACAACCCGGTCGAGGTCGCCGAACACATTGCCTCACTCGACGCGATCTGGCGCGGCAATTTCGTGTTTGGCGTCGGCCTCGGTTATCGCGATGTCGAATTCGATGCCTTTGGCGTCCCGCGCGGCCAGCGCGTGCGCCGCTTCGAACAATGTCTCGAAGTCGTCAAGCGCCTGTGGACCGAGGAGCATGTCAGCTTTGAAAACGACATCTGCAAGCTATCGAACGTTACGATGACGTGCCGGCCGATCCAGCAACCGCACCCGCCGATCTGGTTCGCCGCCAATAACGACCGCGCCGTGCGGCGCGCCGCACGCCTTGGCGATAGCTGGTTCGTCAATCCTCACGCCACCATCCCGGAGATCACGCGCCAGCTGGCTCTGTACCGCGAGGAGCTGACGCGTCTGGGCAAGCCGTTTCCGCGCGTGCTGCCTTATGCACGCGAGATCTATTGCGCCAAGGACAAGCCCACTGCGCTCGAAATGGCAGGCCTTTATTTGGCGGGGAAGTACGAGACCTATGCCAAATGGGGACAGGACGAAGTGCTGCCCGGGGATGACTCGTTTCAGCAGCCGTTCGAAGACCTATTGCGTGACCGTTTCGTCATCGGTAGCCCCGAGGAATGCTACGAGCAGCTGCGCCCGTGCTGGGAAGAGACCGGCGCGAATTTTCTGATCTTCCGAACCCACTGGAGCGGCATGCCGCTCGGTCACGCTTTAGCGAGCATGCGCCTGATCAGTGACGAGTTATTGCCGGCATTGCGTCGGATCACGCCTGCGTCCAGCTGATCGTTCTCGTCGTTCCCGCGAAAGCGGGAACCCAGATCCGTACGGCATTGCCGGTTCCCCAGGTCCCCCGCTGTCGCGGGCGAGTCGGTAAGCTATCAACTTTCCGGCGGGAAGAAGACCAAGGTGCGGACCTCGAGGCTCTCGCGCGGCGGCGCATCCGGCGGCGAAGTCGGGTCGTCAAAGCCGGTATGGGCGGAAAACCGCGCTGCTCCCTGGAGGCCAGAGTCGAAGCAGCGGATCAGCACGACCTCGTCCGCCTGCATCTTCGGGAAGTAATAGTAGCGCTGACTAGGGTTGTAGGTGATCGAATAGGTCTCGCCCGCGCGGTCCGGGTATCTGAGATCGCTCGCGATCAGGTCTTCTTCGGAAAGGCTCTGGGCATCGCACAATGTCAACGGTGACTCCAGCACCGGTCCCCGGATCGGACGCCACAGATTGATGATCGCAAAACGGTGCTTTAGTAGCTCTTCCGCTTCATCGCCCATCAGATCGCGAACCCGCTTCGGTGACGACCAAGCGGTATAGTCGTTATGGACGCGCTTTGCCGGGATCTTGATGCCGCTTCCTTCCATAGCAGCCATCGCCGCGTTGCGCACGATATGGTCGAAGGCGACGACCCGCGCTGCGCCGGTGGCTTCCTTTACGACGCGCTCGCATTCGGGGTAATAGACCGAATTGATCTCCTCTTGGTCGTAGAAATTCTTCACTGCGGTCTGATGGCGCAATAAGACAAACCCTTGTTGATCTAAGGAGAGCTGATCAATAAGCGGCCGGGCGTCGCGGATCGGGACTAAATGCTCTTCGCTCTTGCCGGTTCTGACGGGCACGCCGGGCGGCGGTTCGTAATTATAGGCAACCGGCTTTTCCGCCATCGGGACCAGGAAATTGAGCGGGGCCACGACGCTCTTCAAATCCGCAAGTACAGAGCCGTCCACGATGTCCTCCGGGCGTAAACTCTTGTGCTTTCAACCCTAAAAGAAGCTCCATCGACCGTCAACATCGGCAGGATTGTGCAAATCCGCCAGCCTGTGCGAGAATTCAATCGCCACCATCGGGCTCAAGGGGAAAGCTTGGAGCAACAGACCATGACCGAAACCTCCGCCGATCCGGTCCAAGTTAAAGGGTATCACGCTCACGTCTATTACGATGCGGCGACGCGAAACGTCGCCGAGCGGTTGCGCGAGACGCTCGGCGGTAAGTTTTCGGTCGAGTATGGGCGTTTCAGTGACGAGCCGATCGGCCCGCACCCGGTTTCACAATTCAATGTGATCTTCAAGACCGCGGAATTCCAAACGGTAGTCCCTTGGCTAATGCTGAACCGGGAAGGCCTTAATGTTCTGGTCCATCCGCTCACCCACAGCTCCTACGATGACCACAGCAAGAACGCGCTGTGGCTTGGCACGCCCGTCGCGTTAAAGCTCGATGTGCTGCGGCCGACCTACCGGCCGGAGCTGCTGCCGAAAGGCTGAGCGCATCGCGGCCGTCGATCAGGATAGTTGGGGGTCCGCGGTGGCAGGGGATTCCCGGGGGATACCGCGTACCCAAAGTTTCGCTCTCCTTTTCAAACCAATGCGAGCCCTCTGATGATCACCCCCGACTCGACCGTCTTTCTTGTCGATGTTGACAACACGCTGCTCGACAACGACCGCATCCAGGCCGACCTGAGGCGCCATCTCGAACGCGAGTTCGGCGCGGCGTGTCGCGATCGGTATTGGGTCATTCTCGAACAGCTTTTTAGCGAACTGGGCTATCGGGACTACCTCGGAGCGCTACAGCGATACCGGGCCGAGCGGCCGCGCGACATCGACCTGTTATCGATGTCCTCCTATCTCGTGGATTATCCGTTCGCTAATCGGCTATACCCGCAGGCCCTCGACGTTCTCGAGCGCTTCCGCGGCTGGGGCCGCACGGTCATATTGTCTGACGGCGACGTCGTGTTTCAGCCGCGCAAAGTCGAACGCTCCGGGATCTTCGAGGCGGTCGACGGCAATGTGCTGATCTATATCCACAAAGAAGCAGAGCTGGAAGACGTCGAACAGCGTTACCCCGCCCGACATTATGTCCTAGTAGACGACAAGCCGCGCATTCTCGCGGCAGTCAAAGAGATCTGGGGCAACCGCGTGACCACGGTATTGCCGCGGCAAGGCCAATACGCGCACGATGCGCGGGTTGTCGCTTCGCTACCGCCTGCGGACCTTACAGTCGAGCGGATTGGCGATCTTCTCTCCTGTGACTTCCCCGATTTAGTCAAGAACGTTTTGTGAAGCTGTTTTTAGAGGGAGCCCTCGCATGCAACTCGGAATGGTCGGCCTTGGCCGGATGGGCGCCAACATGGTTCGGCGGCTTCTGCGCGGAGGCCATGAATGCGTCGTCTTCGATATGTCGGCAAAAGCCGTCAGCGACATGGCGGCGGAGAGGGCAGTTGGGTCCGCCTCGCTCGCCGACCTCGTGAAAAAAATGCAGAAGCCGCGAGCGGTCTGGCTGATGGTGCCGGCAGCCGCGGTCGACCATACGATAGCCCAGCTTCTGCCGTCTCTCGAAGCGGACGACATCCTGATCGACGGCGGCAATTCCTACTACATCGACGATATCCGCCGCGCCAAGGAGCTGAAGCCGCGGCAGATCCATTACGCCGATGTCGGGACCAG
>JBARIB010000713.1:0-3502 GCA_049799535.1 Allostellaceae bacterium
AGCCACCACGGCGGCTCGCGGATCAGCGGCGCGCATCACCTCACCCATGATGGCGACACCGTGCGCTCCGGCAGCAAGACACCGGCCCGCATTCTGAGCCGTGATGCCGCCAAGCGCGATCACCGGGCCCGGTGCTTGCGCAACAACACCTGCCAGGCCTTCGAGCCCAAGCGCCGGGCCATAGCCGGGCTTGCTCGCAGTCATGAACACCGGGCTCACTGTGACGTAATCCGCGCCGGCCGCGCGTAGCCGCGAGGCCTCCTCGGCGGACTGAGCCGAGGCGCCGATCAGCCCGTCGGGAAGCAGGGCGCGCGCAGCAGAGGGGTTTCCACCGCTCGGCAGGTGCAGCCCGGCGGCACCGGTTTCGAGCGCCGCTTCGAGATCATCATGGACGCTCACGGTCGATCCGTAGCGGCGGCCGAGGACGATAAGCGTGCTCAGCAGGGCGCGACGCTCGTCGGACGGCAAATCTTTCTCGCGCAGGCTGAACCACCGGCACCCGGCCTCGAATGCCGCCTTGGCAACGGTCTCGAGAGGATGCCTGGCCTGCCGGCGATCGGAAATGACCAGCAGCGGCGGAAACGGAAGCCTCACGAGGCCTCCTAAGGTCGCGGAGGGACGAGCAGCAATTCGGCCTCGACGGTGACCCGGATCGTCGCTTCCCCGGGCTCGGCCACCGGCGCTGCCGCCGCCATCGCGGCGAAACGCGGCATCGGCCGGCCGCCGGTTTCTGCGTTTCCAACCCGCAGATCACGGTAGCGCAGCACGGCGAGGTGCATCTTTTCGGCAATCGATGTAGCGCGAATATCGAGCCCCGCCAGCGCCTCGGCGGTAAGATCCTGCTCGGCGCCGCGCACCGTTTCGGGCGAAATCTCGTAGCTCAGCGCAGATGTCGACAGTCCGTCGGATTGCAAGGCTCCAGCGAGCTTCAGCAGAACATCCACGCTCTTGCCGGTCAATATAACCGATTGGCTGCCGTGCCAGCGCGGCGGACTGTTTTGCGGGCGCTCCTCGCCGACATTGTAGGTGCCGGTCTCGATGTGCACCCCTTGCACTTGGCGCGCGCGGTCGAGTGCGGACGCCATCCGCCGGTTGATCGCCGATTGCACAGCCGAGGGGTCCGGTCCGGTCTCCTCCACCCTGAGCTCGACGCGCAGCAGATCGCGCATGACCGTGCGCTCGGCGGTCTGGCTGAGATGCAGCACGGTCATGGGCCGCTCCGTTTCCTGCGCGAGCGACGGGACCGCCGCGCACAACGCTAAGATCGTCGCAAACAGATAACGTCCGTACCTCGCCACCAAGCCGCCGGTCGGCATGAGCTTCACACCGCGGTCAGCTCCCGCGCAGATAAGTCTTCGAGATGTTTCAGGCGGTCGAATAGCACGTTCGGAGCGATCCTGGCCCCGCCAGCGTCAAGGCAGGTACGGAATTTCTCGAACAGCTCCGCCTCGCTCAACGGGCGGTCGGCATGCCCTTTGGCCCGATATATCCTCTCGCTCTCGACACTGCCGCCACCAACGAGATCGATCCGGACCTGGTCCCAAACCGACGCCCCGGACATCTCGGGATCGTAGTTCTGGTTGGTTTCGAGGCTGACCCGGGGCATCAGGCCCTGAACCTCGGGACGCTTGACAAACGCATCGGTGTATTCGGCAAGCCCGGCGCGACGCGCGATGACTGCCGCCGCCATTGCAAACTCGATGCTGAACTTCGCCTCGAGGCCGGTCTGCGGGCGATGGTTGCGCAAGATCAGCGCGTGCGTGTCGCTTAGCGAGACGGTGATCTTCGCGATCTGTGCGGGTTGCAGCGGCCGGCGCGCGAGGAGTTCGAGCATCGCGTCGAGCGCCCGATGGGTGCAGTAGCAGGCCGGATATTTCTTGATGCCGAGCCGGTACTTCACGATCTTCCACTCCGTCCCGAGGCCGCGCGCAGGGGTTTCCCGGTCGACTTCGCCGGCGGGGGAGACGGCGCTCAAGAAACCCTGCGGGTGTTCGAGCGCGTCGAGAGAGGCGGTGAAGCCGACCTCGGCGAGACGGGCGGCCATCAGGCCGGAATGCGCCGAGCGGCCGGCGTGGAACGGCTTTGTCATCGTGCCGAAATTGGCCATGATGCCGCTGCTCTGCGACGCCGCCAGCGCCAGCGCATGACTTGCCCGCGCCGCATCGAGCCGCCGCAAGACGGCGCAGGCGGCAGCGGCACCGATCGGGCCGAAGATGCCGGTCGGATGCCAGCCCTTGCGGTGATGGTGGCCCGGGTCGCGCCAGGAGAGCTCGGCCCAGGTCTCGTACCCCGCTACATAGGCCGTCAGCATGGCACGGCCCGAAGCGCCGAGCGCCTCGCCGTCGGCGAGGATGGCCGGGACCAGCACGGTGCTCGGATGGCCGCGCAACGAAGCGACATCATCATAATCGAGGGCATGCCCAGCGGTGCCGTTGATCCATGCCGCCTCGGGCGCCGGCGCCCGCTCGCCGCTGAAATACAAGCTGGCGTCGCCGCCGCTTGCCTGCAGCGCTTTACGTAATAGCTGCGGCGCCGGATCGCCGGCGCCCGCGATCATCGTTGCGATGCAATCGATGAACCCGGTGCGTGCGACATCACATGCTTCCCCGGGCAGGCGCTCGAAGGAGATATTCGCGACAAAGTGGCCGAGGTCTTGAGTGAGCGGCATCAGGCGTCCTCCGCTTCGATGACGATTGATGGCTTAGGTTATCACGAGACGAGACGCTCGCCTCAATCCTCTCGACTACTGCCGGTACCTGCACCAGTCTGTCCGTCACGCCGGCCTTGATGAGATGGCGGGGGTGAGTATGCGAGCGCTCGTTACGCGCCCTCGCGAAGAGGCGGAAACGCTGACCGCGGCCTTGGCGAAGCGCGACATCGAGCCGTTTATCGAACCGCTGTTGCAGGTTCATTACCGTGTATCCGAGCCGCTCGACCTCCGAGGTCTGCAGGCGGTGCTATGCACCAGCGCCAATGGTGTGCGAGCCTTGGCGCGGGCGAGCGGTGAACGAGAGATACCGCTTTTCGCCGTGGGAGATGCGACGGCCGCGCGGGCTCGCGCCGAGGGCTTCAATGCGGTCGAGAGCGCCGGGGGGGATGTAAAGGATCTCGCCCGCCTCGCGGCGGCGCGGCTGCGACCGCGAGAAGGCCCGCTGCTGCACGTGACCGGCGATGTGGTGGCGGGCGATCTCGCGGGCATATTACGTGGTGAGGGATTTGTGGTCGAAAGAAAAGTCCTTTATGAGGCTAAGCCCGCCGCGGCGTTGGCTCCCGCGGTAATTGATGCGCTGCGCGGCGGCGCGCTCGACTTCGCGCTGTTCTTCTCGCCGCGCACGGCGGCGATTTTTGTCGGTCTAACCGGCATTGCCGGCGTCGCAAAGTATTGCGGGGGCATTATCTCGCTTTCGATCAGCCCGGCGGCCGATGCTGCCCTCGCCCAAATTTCCTGGCTCGACCGGCGAGTGGCCGAGCGGCCCAATCAACAGGCCTTGCTCGACGCCCT
>JBARIB010000714.1:0-2444 GCA_049799535.1 Allostellaceae bacterium
GCCGATCGTAACAATTTTGCCGTCGACGCACTCTTTGCCGAGTCGATTGTCAAACAGATTGTCCCAAACAACGGCCACGCTCCGTTCGCCGGGTTTACGCCATGCTCGCCCCCTGCAGGTGCGAACGACTGCGCCGGCCCTAATGGCGTTGTGGCCGCTTTCCCGTGGCTTTTTGTGACCGACGCCCCGAGCCGCGTGCTGAGCTTCGATCTCAGGCAAAACCCGCCCCTGACCGTCAGCGAGTGCACGACGAAAGCTGGCGAGCCCACCCGTGCGGACGAACTGGCGTACGACCCGAAGGATGGGCTCATCCTAGCGATCAACAACGCCGCATCCCCGCCGTTCGGCACCTTGATAAAGGTCGACCAGACGACCGGCGTTCTCACCTGCGGAACGAATATAATCTTTAATGCGGCGAATGGTGTCGATGCGCGGAACGGTGCAGAACAACCGGTGTGGGATCCGGGCACCCAAAAGTTCTATAACTCGATCCCGCAAATCGGGCCGAACCCCACGGTGTGAGGGGTCATTCGCATCTCGATCACGGGCACGGTGGAAGCGACATACGCGCTGACGTTTTGCTCTCCGGCCGGTCTCGCTTTGGGCCCCCACGAGGATCTCCTCGCCAACTGCAATACGATCTGGGATACAACGGGCGCGTTATGGACCGGGAATGCGGACAGGCGTACCAATACCGCAGCGCAGCAGTTAGTGATACTGGACGCGAAGACTGGCAAGGTCACTGCGAATGTGCTCGGTGCGGGCGTGGGAGACGAGGTCTGGTTCAATAAGGGGGATAATCACTATTACGCCGCCTCCTCGGGCAGCAATCTTGCCCCGAACGCCCTCTTCCCGGGGCGTGCGCCGCTAGGGACAGCCACAACCGCACCCGTCAATGTATCGCAGGGCGCCGCCACTCTCGACGTGATCGATGCGTTGAGCGAAACCCTGGATCAGCGAGTGCCAACCCTCAATGTGCCGGCGGACCCCTCGGGTTCGCATCCGGCCGGAACCGCGCATTCGGTGGCCGCCGATGGTTCCACCAACCATGTGTTCGTGCCCATAGCTGCGAATAACGCGGTGCCCAACTGCTTGACCGGGTGCATCACGATCTACGGAAGATACGACCCAGACAAGGACTAGTCGTCGTCGGTCGTCTAACTAATCGAACGGCCCGCACACCCCATTGCTTCAAAGCGGTGGGGTGTGCATAGCCTGCGAGCCTCGACCTCGAGGCGCTCGCATGCCGCGAATGGTGTGGAGGTCGCCTCCCCACGGGCACTTTTGAGGCTCAACGTCATCCCAAGGGCGGCAGATCACCGCACGCATGTTGACGCGGTCGAGGAACGGCCCGACCGTCAGTTGGCTGCGCGCATCGGATGAGCTCATCGCAGGCGATCCTTCGGCGGTCGTCAAACGCTCTCCTCGACAGTCCCTTAACAGACTGCGTCGATGCTGCTCTAATGAATGAAGAGAACGCGCTACAATCGAGGGCGGAGATTTGCCCGTATCGTCTGGACGCCTCCGAAGCGGGTCCGCCGACATAGCTTCGGTTTGCTGACGCATGATCTCACTCGATCTGGCGGTCAACGCGATCGTCGCAGGCCTCCTGCTCGGTGGCTTTTACGCAGCGGTGACGGTGGGTGTCACGATCTCCTTCGGGATGCTCGACATCGTCAACATCGCGCACCCGGCCTTCATCATGCTTGGGTCGTTTGTCGCCTACATCGTCAATTCCAATTTCGGCATCGACCCGATCCTAATCGGCGTCGTTATGACGCCGGTGTTTTTTCTGGTCGGCATGGCCGTGTACCAGATCTATTACTACGCATTCGAGCGCCGCGGCGAGGAATCGATTCAGGGCTTGGCCTTCTTCTTCGGCCTGCTGTTTGTGGGCGAAGTGGCGCTGATCCTCGTGTTTGGCGTCGATTATCGCTTTGTCCAAGCCCCCTATATCGGGCTGAGCCTGCATTTCGGCTTTGTAGACCTGCCCTTGCGCATGCTGATCCCCTTCCTCGTCTCGCTGTTGATGCTCGCGGTATTGCAAGTCTTTTTGGGGCGGACCTTCATCGGCCGCGCGATCCTCGCGGTATCGCAAGACAGGCTCGCCTTGCAGCTGATGGCCGCCAACCCGAGCCGCGTGAAGCGCATTGCCTTTGGCATCTCGATTGCTACGGCATCGGTCGCCGGAGCTCTGCTGATCATCATCCAGCCGGTCGAGCCCTCGATCGGCCGCGACTATATCGGGCGCATCTTTGCGATCTGCGTGCTCGGCGGCATGACCAGCTTTCCCGGCATGCTCGCAGGCGCGATTCTGATCGGCATCGTCGAAAGCATTACCTCGACCTTCTATGGCCCTTCCTGGGCGCCCGCTGTCGCCTTCGGCTTTCTGCTGCTGACCCTAGCCGTGCGTCCCGCCGGCCTGCTCGGACGCTAAGCCATGG
>JBARIB010000715.1:0-21775 GCA_049799535.1 Allostellaceae bacterium
TGCCTTGGGGGTCTTTACGAAAATAGATGCCGTCGATGATCCGGCTGGCGCTGCCATCCGGCTTGCGGCTCACATAGTCGATATGGATCGCCTGAATACCCTTGAATTCCGGCATCTCGGTGATGACACCGGCGATCGCGGTAGTGATCCGGCTCGCTTCAACCTCGCGCGGTGATGCCGGCCCGGCCGCCAGCTTGCTGTTCACCAGCGTCACGATGAATTGGACATGGGTGGCCGTCAACTCGACCGCCGCGGGATCATATCCGGTGGCGACGAGGATCGCCCGCTTGACCTCATCGAGAGAGCGGCTCTGTCGCTCCGACGACAGTGGCTCGGCGTAGGCGGCTTGCGAGAGCGCCGCGAAAACTAAAACAACGGCCAAAGAGCCAATCAGCAGCAATCGCTTGAGCATCATTATCCTTCTGCGAACATCTGGGCATCAGCCCCGCAACTTAGGACCGCTCGTCTCAGCGGCATTGACCTGGATCAACCGTTGTCGAACAGAAACCATGACCCGCCGGGCAAGCTTGATTTAGATCAAAGACACCCGGAACGGCACCGGTATCGTTTCTCGCGTGCGATGCGGAGATGAAAGATGACAAGTAAAGAAGCTATCCGGACAACTACCGAGCCGGCGGGCACCCTCGTGTGGGACCCGCTAGTGCGGTTTGGACATTGGGCGTTGGTCGCGGCCTTCGCGGTCGCGTATTTCAGCGCCGAGGAAGAGGCCGGCGGCCCCGATCCGCTGCATGTGTGGGCTGGCTATATCGTCGGCGGCATTGTCGTGGTGCGGGTGCTATGGGGCTTTCTCGGATCGCGCCATGCACGTTTCAGCGACTTCGTCTGCAGCCCCATAAAGGCGCTGGTATATCTGAGAGACCTGCTGGTGGGGCGGCGTACCCGTCGTTATGTGGGACATAGCCCAGCCGGCGGGGCGATGGTCATCGCCCTCCTAGTCTGTCTAGCCGCGACCGTAACAACGGGCCTCATAGCGTACGGAGAGCAAGGCAAGGGACCACTATCAGCAGCGCTGGTTACTGACGTCAATGCAAACACCAGTGAAGCGGAGCATCGCGAGCGTCCGCAGGCCGGAGGGGAGCGCACGGAAAGTGCAATCGCCGAACTGCATGGCTTATTCGCGAACATCACCGCGGCACTCGTGATCGCGCATATCTTAGGGGTGGTGGTCGCGAGTTTCGTCCATCGGGAAAATCTCGTCCTCGCGATGATCAATGGCAGGAAACGCCGCGCGTGAGTGACCGCCTGTAGTGCCAGGTTCATGACGCGAACCAGCAGCGGTATTAGAACGTCAGGACGAGCTGAGTCCCGGCATGCTGTAGGGCGGGTCGAGGCCGACCCCTACGAGGTGGCCGAAGAGCTCGGTTAAAGTTTGCCGGTCCGCCAGGGGCAGCGGCGGAGCCAGAATCGAATCGATGTTCGCGCGCAGATGCTCGCGGTCGCCGGTACCGAACAGCACGACATCGACACCCGGCTCGTGCCGTACAAAGCGATAGGCCGCCTCGGGGATCGTCCGGGCCCCCTCATCATGGAGCAGGAAACCCAGCGGGTTCGGCGCATCGGCCAGCCAGCGCGGGAGCTGGCCGCTTGCCGTCAGCTCGCGCAATGCGGTGGCGAGACGCTGCGGCTGCGAGAAGATGTTACGCACGGCAAACATCAACAAAGTCCCGACGCCAGTGGCGATCGTGCGCGGGAAGACCTTTGTGCGCGCGTTCTGGTGCATCATGTGAAACGCGATCATCACCACGTCCCACACCCCATCCTCGACGGCGCGCTGGACCATCAAGTGCTCGGGGTCCGAGGATCCCGTCTCCGTCACGCCGAGATATCTCAGTTTCCCCTTCTCCCGCTCCTTTAAGAGAGCCGGGGCGATCATACCGAGCGCCTGATCGTAGGCGTTGGGCGACACGCCGTGCAGCTGAAGGATGTCGACATAATCGGTGTCGAGCTGCCGCAGCGAATTGTCGAGGCTCGCTATGGCAAGATCAGCAGCGCGCCGCCCCTCGCGGCGTGGGATCCAGACCTTGGTCGCAATTATGACCTTGTCGCGCGGAACGTTCTTTATCGCCTTGCCGACAACCGCTTCTGTCCCATAGAGCGCGGCGGTATCGAGCAGGTTGATCCCGAGATCCAGCGCCTCGCGGACGAGAGCAACGGCCTCGGCCTCGCTCTTGCCGGTGCCCAGCCCGAGGCGGCTGAACCCGCCGCAACCAAGGCCAGCGACGCTGACCCTAAGCCCGGTCCGGCCGAGGGTGACGTACTCCATCAATTTGAGCCTCTCCGCTTGCGCGACGTTGATAGCAAAGAACGGAAAATTCGGACAGACTGGCGAGAACCCGCAGATTTGGAGGGCGAAGCATGATTTCGAAATTCACGACCGTCTACGCTGGCCATGTCGACCTGCCAGACCGGGGGCAGAACGCGACGCCAGCTAACGAGCGCAGTTACTCAAACGAGCATTTGGCAAGCGTGTTCGAGAAGACGGAGGCGATCGCCAAGAAGATGGACGCGCTGGGCTGGGACACCTTGTGGCTCGCGGAACACCATTTTCAGCGCGAAGGGTATGAGTGCATCCCCAACGACCTGATGCTGGCGGTGCACCTCGCGCATGTCACCAAGCAAATCAAAATCGGCTGCGCCTTCAACATCGCGCCGATGTGGCACCCGTTGCGCCTGGCGGAGGATTTCGCGACGGCCGACATCCTGACCGGCGGCCGTACGATTTTTGGCGTGGGGCGCGGTTACCACACGCGCGAGGTCGAGACCTTCGGCGCGCCGATGTTGGATCAGGAGGCCAATCGCGAGCTGTTCGAGGAGCAGGTCGAGATCATGTTTAAGGCCTTCAACGAGGAGTCATTCTCGCATCGGGGCAAGCGCTACACCCTGCCGCCCGAGGTCCCCTATCGCGGCTATACGTTGAAGGAGCTGACCCTGGTGCCGCGCCCGATCCACCGGCCGGTCGAATGCTGGCAGCCAATCGTCAGCGCCAACCCGCGCGGGCTAGATTTTATGGTGAAGCATGGCATCAAGGGCGCAGTCGGCGGCGGGGCCGCGACGATGCAGGCGGGGCCCATCACTGGGTACCGGGACGCCGCCGAGCGTGCCGGCAAACATCTCAAGCTTGGCGAAAACCTGCAGCTCGGTCTGCACTTTCATATGGCGAAGACCCGTGAACAGGCCATCCGCGAGATCACCCCGATCTACGAGGAGCATGTCAAGATGTTCGCTCCGTTGGGGTTTGTGCCGGGGCTGACAAAAGAACAGATCGCCGCCGTGGCGCGCCGCGGCGGATGGGACGCCGCCGGTGTGCCGACCGTTGAGCATTATATGGCGCTCGGATCCTGGTTTGCCGGCACGCCGGGCCAACTCGTCGATCTCCTCAAGGGGTTCGAGGAACGCTATCCAGGAATGGAGCACATCAGCCTTTCGAATCCGATCGGGACACCCAAGGCGATGATGCTCGAGCAGATCCAATGGGTTGCCGAAGAGGTTATGCCGGCTTTCAAACCCAATCGGCGCTGATATTTGCGGGTCCGTCCTCTGTGTTCGGGAACGATGAGGGTGGGCTTGCGTCACGGAGGTCAAATCGCTTCTTTGGATCTGCGCTTTGTGTTAGCGCAAGCCCATATTTCTGGTAGGCGGCTTCCGGCGAAGACCGCCGGGCCGCGGAGGACGAGCCGATGCAGAGCCAGAACCGGTTGTTCGATGACTTCGCGCGAGTCGCGGCGGGCGCGATGAGCACGCTGTCGGGCATTAAGGGCGAGATCGAGTCGCGGGTTCGTGAGCAGCTCGAACGAGTGCTTGCGGGTATGGATCTGGTCAGCCGCGAGGAGTTCGAAGCAGTCAAGGCGATGGCGGCCAAGGCGCGCACTGAGCAGGAGGATTTGCAAAAGCGGCTTGCCGCGCTCGAATCGCGGGTTGCCGCCCTCGCCTGGCGTGAGGCCGCTGAAAGGGCACCCGCCGAGCAGGCGGATCCCGATTTGTCGTAGATTCCTCGGATGAATTGAAAACACCGTAAATCTTGACTTGCGTCATTCTTTGTATACCGGCAGCTTCGATTCTAAGTGCGCCTGCCGGGGAGCAGCCCGAGGAGGGCTTGATGACATCTGTTTCAACCGTCGAACCGACCCCGTTTTCCGGTAACCCGATCGACCTTGTCGAAGAGATCGTCATCGCAAACGACTGGGCGCACGATCGCGCCAGTGAAGAGGAGCTGGTCGTCGAAATCTCGGGAAGGTGGTGCGACTACCGCCTTTATTTCGTGTGGCAGGAGGAGATCTGCGCCCTGCACTTCTCTTGTGGTTTCGATATGAAGGTGCCGAAGGGGCGCCGGAGCGCCGTGTACGAACTTCTCGCAGTTGCCAACGAAAAACTCTGGCTCGGGCACTTCGACCTTTCCACGGACGAAAACTCGCCGGCGTTCCGCCACGCCATATTGTTGCGCGGTGTTCCGGCAGCAAGCACGGAACAGGTCGAGGACCTCGTCGACATAGCGCTTTCGGAGTGCGAGCGGTTTTATCCGGCGTTTCAGTTCGTCATCTGGGGCGGCAAATCCCCGGCGCAGGCAATCGCGTCGGCGATGATAGACCCACTCGGCGAGGCCTGAGCGAACGGCTCGGCATGGGCGGCTCTGCGGGGCGGGCCGGGACCCTGGTCCTGGTTGGCTGCGGAAAGATGGGCACGGCGATGCTCCGCGGCTGGATGGCCGCCGGAGTGGCTTCCCGCTTTCTGGTCATCGAACCGGCAGGGATGCCGAGCGCCATTGGTTCGGCAGCCAACGTCGTGTGTTATCCTTCGGCCGAAGAGCTGCCGAGCGATTGCGTGCCGGATGCCGTGGTATTCGCGATCAAGCCTCAGGTCGTGGATGCCATATTGCCGTACTATTGCCGCTGGGCCGACCGGGGTGCTTTGTTTTTGTCGATCGTCGCCGGCAAGACCCTGGCCGGATTGACCCGTCATCTCGGTCCGACTGCCGCGATCGTTCGCACGATGCCGAATACACCAGCTGCCATTGGGCGCGGGATCACCGTCGCCTGCGCCAACCGTTTCGTCACGGTCGAGCAACGGCAGCTCTGCGATCGTCTCCTTGCCGCCATCGGCGATAGCGCTTGGGTGGAAGATGAGGCGCAGATCGATGCGGTGACCGCTGTCTCGGGTAGCGGCCCCGCTTATGTCTTCCTGTTGATCGAAACGCTAGCGCAGGCCGGCGAAGCCGAAGGTCTGCCCGCCGCGCTCGCCTTGCAGCTCGCCCGCAGCACCGTAGCCGGATCGGGCGAACTCGCCCGACTTTCCGATGAGAGCCCCGCGCAGCTCCGCGAAGATGTAACGAGCCCAGGCGGCACGACCCGCGCGGCGCTTGATGTACTGATGGCTCCAGATGGCCTCGAACGTCTGATCAAGCGCGCGGTCGCGGCGGCAGCGGCAAGATCGCGCGAGCTCGCGAGCTGACGTGGTACAGGCGACCAGGAGGAGCGGGCGGCGCCGAAACGGTGGCTCATCGCCTAGCCAGTCGGATCGGATCATCGAGGCGACCTTCGCCCTGTTGCCGACAGAGGGCTGGCGGAGACTGTCGCTCGCGGCAATTGCCAGCAGAGCCGAGCTTCCGGTCCTGCAGGTCTATCGCGTCTTCCGGTCGAAGCAGGCGATCCTGTGCGGCTTCTTCAGCCGAGTCGACGAGGCCGTTTTGGCCGACCCGCCGCCGGCAGAATCCGACGAACGCCCGCGGGATCGGTTGTTCGATCTGCTGATGCGGCGATTCGACGCGCTTCAGCCTTACAAAGCCGCTCTCGACGTGCTCGGCCGAGAGTTGCCCCGAGATCCCGTTACCGCGTTGTGTGCGGCGGCCGCGCTGTTCCGCTCCATGCGCTGGATGTTGGAGACTGCTGATATCCCCACGGTTGGGGCGCGGGGTACCATCGCGGTGAAGCTGGCCCTTGCGGCTTATCTTTCGACCATTCGGATCTGGCAGCGCGACGATTCGCCAGATCTAGGCCAAACAATGGCGGCGCTCGACGCGCGCTTGCGTCGCATCGAGCGCTGGTTGGTACCCTCACGCAGTAGGCGGAGCGACAGCGAACCCGCTCCCGCCTAAATTGCTGCATCGCAAAAAATCCCTTGACGGCGGCGTGCGCCGGGGCGATATAGGCTTCGTTGTGCAGTGCACAATAAATGAACCCCCTCTCCCAATCTGGAAACGCACCATGTCCGAAGCACGCCACGGATTTTTTGATTTCGACGTCACCAAGATGATGGCGGATTTCCGCTTCCGTCCGTTCGACGTCGAGGCGCTCATGGCATCTCAGCGCCGCAACATAGAAGCCCTAAGCCAGGCAAACCAGCTCGCGGTCGAAGGCATGCAGGCGGTTGCCAAGCGTCAGATCGAGGTTGCGCGCCAAGCAATCGAGGACGTATCGGCATTGCTCCGTGACCTCGCTCAGCCTGCCTCTGCGGAGGATCGGATCGCGAAGAACACGGAATACGCCAAGCAGATGCTTCAGAAGAGCGTTGAGCACGGTCGCGAGATCACTCTTTTGGCGACCAAGGCCGGCAGCGAAGCTGCCGACGTCCTGCGCAAGCGCGCCAGCGAGGGTCTGGACGAATTCCGGGATTTGGCAAAGCTGCAGACCTCCCGCTAGTACCGCCTCTTGTTATGCTTGTTGCTCCCGCTTGCGGGACACGGGGCAGATGAGGGCCTCCACTCTATCGCGGCAGATGAACGCGGGCGCGTAAACCGCCACGGGGCGAGGTCTCGAGCCTGATGTCGCCGCCGTGGCTGCGCGCCACATCGCGGGCGATCGTCAGGCCGAGACCTACGCCCCCGGTGGTCGGATTGCGGGAAGCATCCAGCCGCACGAACGCCCGGAAGACCCTGCCTCGGTCGGCTTCTGCAATGCCAGGTCCGTCGTCGTCGATAAGAATGTCGATCCCATCGGCGACCGCTACACCGGTCAGCCAGACATGACTGCCGTGGCGGCGCGCATTGCCGATCAGGTTGGCAAGGCAGCGCCGTAGCGCATTCGGCTTGATTGGCAACACATAGTCGGGGCCCGTTGCAAGCGACAGAGGGGTGCCTTCTCGGCGCATTGCCGCAGCAACGTCCTCAAGGAGCAATGAAATGTCGGTCTCGATCGGCTCCTCGGTGCCCTCACCGCGTGCGAAGTCGAGATAGCCGTGTACCATCTGCTCCATCTCGGCGACGTCCGATTTGAGCTCTTCGACCGCCGGATCGTCGGCAAGAAGTTCAAGAGCTAGCTTCATCCGGGTCAGTGGCGTGCGCAGGTCGTGAGATACGCCGGCTAGCATCTGCGTACGCTGTCGGATTTGACGCTCGATGCGGTCACGCATCGTCATGAAAGCGAGCGCTGCCTGACGTATTTCAACGGCGCCTTCGATCTTGAAAAATGGTACGGGATGGCCTTTCCCGAAAGAGTCGGCAGCGGCCGCGAGCCGGCGCAGCGATTTCACCTGATTGCGAAGAAACACCATCGCAAGGGCGAAGAGGACTAGCGACGACCCCACCATCCACATGACAAAGATGTAGGTTGTGGAGCTGTAGAGGCGTTTCCCTGGCGCCTCAACACTCAGCACTCCGTCTGGCAGCTGCACGTCAATACGAACGCCGTGCGGGTCGTCGGACCCGACGATCCGGTAGGGGAGAGCGACCCGCCCTTGCATTGCTTCGATAAGCTGATCGTCCAGCAGCGAACCGGTCGGAGCCGATGGTGCCGTGAGCTTTGCGCCACGGTGCAAGGTGATGTCGAGGTCGGTCAGGGTAGCCGCCTGTTCCAGCAGTCGTGCCGTCTCAGCTGGCGAGTGGGCAAGCTGAAGTGCCTCGATCAGCAGGCCGACGTCACCTGCAAGCCCCGCCGCGAGCCGCCACGATATCGCTGACCAATGGCGATCATAAAACACCCAGGCCGCGATCACCTGCAAGAGTATGAGCGGCACGACGACAATAAGCAGTGAGCGGCCGAACATCGTGCGCGGCAGCAATCGCTTGACCCTGGCTTCGCGCCGGATCTCCAAGCGGTCGTCCGGCAGCCAACTTGCCTCAACTTCGATGTCTGACGCCGTCGAGCTCGGATCCATGGCCGTCAGTCCAGCTTCAGCGTATAGCCAGTACCACGGACGGTTTGCAGATAGCGTGGGTATCGCGGATCACGCTCGATCTTCCGCCGCAACCGGGTCATCTGGACGTCTACACCACGGACATTGCCGCTCAAGGACATCGATAGCTCTTCCCGAGACACAGCCTTTCCTGCCCTCTGCACCAGAAGCGAAAGGAGCCCCGCTTCGGCCGCGGTCAGATGGACAGGATCGCCGCCCCGGTAAAGCTCGCTACGGAGGACATCAAACCGGCAGCCGCCAAAACGGACATCCCCGGCTTCGGCATTGGGCGCCGGGCGCCGTTGCAGAATGTTGCGGATGCGCAATACCAGCTCACGGGGTTCGAAAGGTTTGGAGAGATAATCGTCCGCCCCTTGCTCGAGACCATTTACCCTGTCCTCGGGTTCGGCCATCGCGGTCAACAACAGGACCGGAATGCGGCCCTCGTGGCGGAGGGCGCAGGTAAGCTCCAACCCGCTTTCTCCCGGCATCATTACGTCGAGAACCACGAGATCGAATGCAAAGCTCGCCAGATGTGAGCGCGCCTCGCGGGCGTCTTCCGCCGTCGTCACCCGGAAACCGCTATCGGTCAGATAGCGTCGCAGCAGCTCCCGCAGACGCGCATCGTCATCGACGACTAGAAGATGGAACTCGGTCGCGCTGGTCATTGGGGTAGTATAGGGCGAACTTCACCTCAGCGCTTTCCCGGCATTGAGGGGTCGAAGCGACGCCGATCCTCCTCGCTGGCGATAATCCCCAAAAGCACCTTTCGGAAACCTTCGACGGCACGCGTTCCGGCCTGACGATACGCCTTGGCAACCCGCTTCCGCTGCGGCTCCGAGAGCCGTCTCTCCAATTCTCTCCCCTTGGGCGTCAGCTCGAGAAGTCGCTGCCGCCGATCCTGCGGCCCTGGCCGCTGCAGAATGAACTCCTGCCGGATCAGCTGGCCGAGGACACGGCTCAGGCTTTGCTTGGTGATGCGCAGGATGCTCAACAGTTCGGTAACCGTCATCTGCGGATGACGCCCGACGAAGTGGATAACCCGGTGGTGAGCGCGCCCAAAACCGTAGCGTTCGAGAATCGCGTCTGGTTCAGCGGTGAAGTCGCGATAGGAGAAGAACAGGAGCTCGATCCCTTGACGGACCTCCTCGTCTCGCGGGTAGACCGGCTCGGCGAGCGATTTTATGTCAGTCATGTTGACATATTTTGCAACCTTTGACACTAACAAGGCGTCCGTCGGGTATAAGTTCCAGCGCGGGTCTAACCGGTGCGCTGCCGCCGCCCGGCCGGGATCGCATGAGAGCGGAGGAAAGAGCCGATGTCCGCTACGCCGTTTGACGATCGTGATGGCTTCATCTGGTACGATGGCCGTCTCGTCCCTTGGCGCGACGCCAAGCTCCACGTGCTTACCCACGGGCTGCATTATGCGAGTTGCGTATTCGAAGGCGAGCGGGTCTACGATGGACACGTATTCCGCCTCGAGGATCACAACGCGCGGCTGCTGAATTCTGCCCGCATCCTCGGCTTCGAGGTGCCGGCCAGTATGGACGATTTGGCGAAGGCGACCGCCGAAGTGATTTCGTCTAATAATATCGTAAGCGGATATGTCCGCCCGATCGCCTGGCGCGGCGCCGAGCAAATGGGCGTATCGGCGCAGGCAAGCAAAATCCATCTGGCGATCGCGGCTTGGGACTGGCCGGCCTATTTCTCCCCCGAGGCGCGCGCCAAGGGCATCCGAATGCAGTGGGCGAAGTGGGCGCGCCCGGCGCCGCACACCGCGCCAACCGCGGCGAAGGCCTCGGGCCTCTATATGATCTGCACGATGTCAAAACACGAGGCAGAGGCGGCCGGGTGCGATGATGCGCTGATGCTGGATTGGCGCGGGCGTCTCGCCGAGGGGACCGGGGCGAACATTTTCCTCGTCATCAATGGCGAATTGCACACCCCGACACCGGATTGCTTTCTCAACGGCATTACCCGGCAGACCGTAATCGGCTTAGCGAAGAAGCGCGGCATCAAGGTCGTGGAACGGGCGATCATGCCCGAGGAGCTCGCCAAGGCCGAAGAGGTGTTTCTTACGGGCTCGGCCGCCGAAGTGACGCCGGTCGGAGAGATCATCGGCGAGCACGGCTACTACCGCTTCACCCCGAGCACGATCTGCCGGCTGATGTGGGAAGACTATGACCGCACCGTCGGCAAGCAGGTTGCGAGCGCCGCTTAGCAGCCGGGAAGATGTCCGAAAACAGAGATATCCTCGATTTCCTAGGCGCCAATTTCGCGCGACTGAATGAGCGGCTCGACCGCGTCGACACTCGCTTCGACGAATTGACGACCCGGATCGGCACGCTCGAACGTGACGTTGCTGGGCTGAGCTTGCGGATCGCCGAAATAAGGGTCGATTTCGCTGCGATGCAGGCGCGGTTCGACACCATGGATCGCCGGATTGGCCGGATCGAGCGGCGATTGGAGCTGGTCGAGATCCCTTCGGCGAGCTGATGCCCGCCTGGCGCGACCAATTCGCTGGGAGAGGGTGCCGGCAGCTCTTAGCTATCCGCGGCGCGCCAGCCAGATCTGTTCTTTGCCATAGGCGGGGAGAGATCCGGAGAAATCGCTGAACTCGGCTTCGATCGCGAAACCGGCGAGTTGCAGCAGATGCCTCATTTCCCAGCGATACGTCCAGCGCAAGGACAGCTCCAGTGTTTCCTCCAGCGCAACTGTACCGTCGACCGCAAGCAAGCGATACCGCCACAATTCATGGCGAATCTGATTGACGTAATCTGATTCGGCCGACTTCAAGACCCCTTCCACGGGAAGTCCGGTCTCGTGATCGACCCCGGAGTACCGACCCGGTCGGAGGCGGCGCACCTGGCAATAGAAACCGGAAGTCCGGATCAAAGAGATGAAGCGCGAGGATCCCGCCGGGCTCGATATGCCGGCGGAAAGCGCCAAGCGCGATCAGCTGATCCTCCGGTGTGAGTAGCAACTGGAAAGCGCGGCCCGGAGCAATTACCAATCCGAAACGAGTCGGAGACCGGTCGAAGCCGCGCATATCGGCGCAGATGAGCCGAAGCCGATCGCCGTACCCCGCTGCGGCGGCCTTGTCACTCGCGACCGCCAGCATAGCCGGCGACGCATCAAGGCCGGTGACGTAAACCCCAGCGTCGACTAATTGCAGCGCGATACGACCGGTTCCGACGCCGATTTCGAGTACGCCGCCGCCGGCACGGCGTGCAAGACCGAGGTAGAACTGGGCATCGCCACTGAGTACCGGGCGCGAAGCGTAGCTGCGGACGTGCAGCGTAGCGCCGTCATAGATCGAAGGGGGCTTCTCGGATCTCTCGAACCGCCTACGGAGCAGATCTTGGAACTAATCGCCCCAGCGCTCCTTCGCAGCGTCATCTTCGGTGCGGGCCGCGACCCAGCGCTCGCCGGTGGGGGTTTCCTCGCTCTTCCAGAACGGCGCGTCGGTTTTCAGCCAATCGATCAGGAAATGACAGGCTTCAAGCGCTACCTCGCGGTGCGGAGAGGCGGTGGCGACGAGCACGATGCGGTCGCCGGGTTCGAGCCGGCCGTAACGGTGGATGATCAATACGGCGTCGAGCGGCCACCGGCGGTGCGCTTCGGTCTCGATCTCGGCGAGCTTTTTCTCGGTCATGCCGGGATAGTGTTCGAGCGTCAGGGCCGACACGCGGTCGCTGCCGCCCACGTCCCGCACCAATCCGATAAAGCTCGCAACTCCGCCGATCCGGTGATTGCCGGCGGTAAGGCGTTGGAGCTCCGCGCCGACATCGAAATCCTCGCGCTGCACGCGGATCATCGGCTCAGCCTCCGGTAACCGGTGGGAAGATGGCGACCTCGTCATCCCCGCGTACTGGATGTTCTTGGCGCACATATTCCTGATTGACGGCCACTCGCACGACCGAGAAATCGCGCAGCGCCTCGGCATAAGCGCCGCCCCGCGCGCGCAGCCAATCGAGTAGACCGGCGACGTCACGGACCTCGGGCGGCAAATCCACCTCCTCCTCCGCGCAGCCGATGCGTGCCCGCAGCCAGGCGAAATAAAGCAATTTCAACCGACGACCCCGGAGAATGGCAGAAAGTCGACCGTCGCGCCCGCCTTCAGCTCGCTTGTCGCTTCGTCGAGAACCACAAGACCTTCAGACTGCACGATCGAGGATAGGATGCCAGCTCCATCCTTGGGGTATTTGGCCGCGACAAGCTTATCCCCGTCGCGGCTTAGGCTCGCCCGCAGATATTCTCGCCGGCCTGGCTTCTTGCGGTAACCAAAGCCAGCTAAGACTGGGAAGAGCCGGGGCGGGCTAGCGGCACCGCCGCCGAGCTTCAGGATCAGCGGCCGCGCGAGGACGACAAAGGTCACGATCACGGCGACCGGGTTTCCTGGCAGGCCGACCAGAGGTACGCCGCCGATCTGCCCCAGCGCGACTGGGCGCCCCGGTTTGATCGCAAGCCTCCAGAAATGCAGGCTGCCGAGCCGCTCGATCGCCGCCTTGACATGATCTTCGTCGCCCGTCGAGACGCCGCCGGAGGTGACGATCAGGTCATGCTCTGCGCAGGCCGCGGCGAGGGTATCGGCGAGCGCCGCCTCGCGATCCGGACGGATGCCGAGATCGGTAACGAGACACCCCATGTTTGCGAGCAACGCGGAGAGCATAAAGCGGTTGGCGTCGTAGATCGCGCCGGGCGGCAGCGATGCGCCGGGGTCGCGGACCTCATCGCCGGTCGACAATAACGCCACACGCAAGGCCCGGGACACCGGCAGCTCGCAGTACCCAAGCGCCGCGGCAAGGCCGAGATCTGCAGGAGACAATTGCCGCCCGGCGGTCAGAGCGATCGCGCCTTCCGCGACGTCCTCGCCGGCATGCCGGCGATTTGCTCCCTTCTTGATGCCGGGTTTCAGCCGGACCCCTGCGTCCTCGATGCGGCAATCCTCCTGCATCATCACCGTATCCGCGCCCTCGGGCATCGGCGCTCCGGTAAAGATGCGGATCGCTTCGCCGCGACGAGCGGGGCGGCCAAGCGGATGGCCAGCCGCTGCCCTGCCGGCAACCGGAAGCAGCGTTTCGCGCTCCGGATCGAGATCGGCATGCGCGAATGCATAGCCGTCGACCGCGCTGTTGGCGTGCGGCGGCAGGTTGATCGGGGCAACGATATCTCGCGCAAGAACGCGGCCGCAGGCAGATCGCAACGGCACCGTCTCTGCCTCGACGACGCTTGCGACCCGCTCTTCGATACGCGCGAGCGCCTCGCCGACGGTGAGTAGCGAGCCGCCAAAGGCGAAGCAATCCTCACTCAGCTGGGTCATTGAGGGATAGCCTCGTGGCGGAGAACAAAGCGGGCGATCGCAACCGGGTCGGACAGCGGCAGGAACGGCACTGTGAATTCAGGCGAAGCCTCGTCGGCGGCGACCGCGACCACAAACGGATCGTCAGGGTGAAGCAAAGGTTTGCCCAGGGCACGTCGATGAACCTCGATTTTGGGATGCGGGTGCCGCTTGAAACCTTCGATGAGGATCAGGTCGACCGGGCTCATCCGTTCGAGCAGCTCGTCGAGCGATGGTTCGGCCGCACCGCGCAGCTCGCGCAGCAAGGCCCAACGATGCGTCGATGCAACCATGACCTCTTGCGCCCCCGCTTGACGATGCCGCCAGGAATCCTTACCCGGCTGATCGATGTCGAATGCATGATGGGCATGCTTGATTGTCGATACGGTGACGCCGCGTGAGACGAGTTCAGGTATCAACGTCGCCATCAGCGTAGTCTTGCCGCTACCGCTCCAGCCGGCGAGCCCGAAAATTCGCATTTCGCCTGTCCCTGCCTCACTTGGGGCGTGAGCGCAGCCATCGCAACATCGCTAAGCCAGATGCTCGGATTTCCGCCGGTCCATCGCTCTCGCGGGCTGCGGGCGCGCCATATGACGCAGCCCCGCCTGCAGGTAGTCATATCCCGTCACCAGAGTCAGCAAGGCGGCAACCCATAACAAGAGCTCGCCGGTGCCTGCTACCGGCAAAAATTCGGGGCCGGCGTCGCCTACGATGAGGAAACCGATCGCGAGCATTTGGATGACCGTCTTCCACTTGGCGAGCCGCGACACCGGCATGCCCACCCGCAGCTCTGCGAGATATTCTCTCAAACCTGAAACCAGGATTTCCCGGCACAGTATGACGAGTGCGGGAAGTATCGCCCCGGCGGAAAGGCGGCCAAAGGCCGTCAGCATGAACAAAGTCGCCGAGACTAACAATTTATCGGCGATCGGGTCGAGAAAGCGGCCGATTTCGGACTGCTGCTCCCAACGCCGGGCCATGTGCCCGTCGAGCCAATCCGTCACTCCAGCGGCAGCAAACAATGCACAGGCGAACCATCGCGCATAGTCACCCGGCACGTAAAATGTCGCAATCACCGCCGGAATCGCCAGAATTCGCGACAATGTCAGCAGGTTGGGCAGGTTTGTAATCGGCACGCATTACTCCTGCTGATGAGCGCGAACGCTGGCGACAGCTTAGCCGTCTGGATGGAAATGATCATAAACGTTCTTTGCGACGGTTTTGCTGATGGTGGACACCCGTTCGAGTTCGGCGAGACCGGCCCGCGCGACCGCGCGTGCCGAACCGAAATGGTGCAGCAGCGCCTGTTTGCGGCGAGCGCCGATCCCGGCGATCTCGTCGAGCGGAGAACGTCCGATAGCTTTAGCTCGCTTTGCGCGGTGAGTGCCGATTGCAAATCGATGCGCCTCGTCACGAAGCCGCTGCAGGAAATAGAGCACCGGATCACGCGGCTCGAGCGAGAACGGGCCTCGCCCCGGCACAAAAAAACGCTCGCGCCCGGCATTGCGTTCCGGCCCCTTGGCAATCCCGACCACGGCGACATCGTTGATTGCGAGCTCTTCGAGGACACCCTGCGCGGCATTAAGCTGACCCTGGCCGCCATCGATCAGAATGAGGTCGGGCCAAGTGCCGCGGTCACGGTCTGGGTCCTCCTTGAGCGCACGAGCAAAGCGGCGCTGCAGGACCTCGCGCATCATCGCGTAATCGTCACCGCCAGCAACGCCCTCCCTCGTATCGCTCCCGTAACCCGGCGGACCCCCCGCCCTCGTCTCTACGCTCGCAGGGAGAGCGCTGTGACGCGCTCCCGGCGGCGGCGCGCCAGTACCGCGGATCGTAAATTTCCGATAGGCTTTTTTGATGAAGCCGTCCGGGCCGGCCACAATCATTGCGCCTACCGCATTCGTCCCTTGGATGTGGCTGTTATCGTAAACCTCGACACGATTCAGCGGCGGGTCGATGCCGAATGCGGCGGCGACCCCGTCGAGCAGTTGCCGCTGCGAGGCGCTCTCCGCGAGACGCCGGCCGAGTGCTTCGCGCGCCGTTGCGAGGATCCGCTCCATCAGCCGCCTCTTGTCGCCGCGCTGCGGAACAACAAGGGCTACCCTGTGGCCGCCGAGCGATAATGCCTCCTCGATAAGCTCCTGCTCCACCGGTCGGTGGCTCAGCAGCACCAGCGGGGGTTTGAGGCGATTGTCATAGAATTGGCCGACGAAAGAGCTGAGCACCTCCTCGGTCGAGAGCTGGCGATCGTGGCTCGGGAAATAGGCCCGGTTGCCCCAATTCTGTCCGCCGCGGAAAAAGAACACCTGGACACAAGTTTGCCCGCCGGCCTGATGTGCCGCGATCACGTCGGCGTCCACGACGCCGGGCACGTGGATATCCTGGTGCCCCTGCACCAGCGACAGGGCGCGGATCCGGTCTCGAATCAACGCCGCCGCCTCGAAATCGAGCGCTTCCGCCGCAGCTTGCATCTCCACCGCTAAGCGCCGCTGCACATCATCGCTTCTCCCGGAGAGAAAAGCACGCGCCTGCTCGATCAGTGCCGCGTAATCGTCGCGGCTGATGCGGCCGACGCACGGCGCACTGCAGCGTTTTATTTGGTACAGCAGACAAGGGCGCGTGCGCACCGCAAAGATGTTCTCGCTGCACGATCGCAGCAGAAAAGCTTTTTGCAGAGTAACCAGGGTCCGATTGACTGATCCTGCAGAAGCAAAGGGACCAAAATAGTTTCCGTCCTTGGTTCGTGCGCCTCGGTATTTTGTAAGCTGCGGGAAATCGTGACCGGCGGTCAGGTGAATGAAGGGAAATGACTTATCATCCCGCAGCAGAACGTTATAGCGTGGCATCAACCGCTTGATGATGTTGCATTCGAGCAGCAGCGCTTCCGCTTCGGTATGAGTGACGACAATCTCTATTGCAGCGGTCTCGGCAACCATGCGCCGCAGCCGGTTAGATAAAGTGGCGGGATGAGCGTAGTTCTGGACTCGGCTTTTTAAGTTGCGCGCCTTGCCGACATAGAGCGCGTCCCCCTTGCGGTCGAGCATGCGATAAACGCCAGGGGTTGCCGGCATGCTGCGGAGCGCTTCGCGGATCACTTCGGCGCCGACGCCGATCCCGGTCCGCGGCACCGGCCGTAATGGATCATTTCGTGGCCCGTCTATCGGTTCACCTGCTTGCGGCGAACCGGCAACGGCGCCGGGAGCGCGGCGCGGATCCATCGGCGGCACAGCACCGCGCCGCGAGTTTCGCGGCCTTGATGGGCGCTGCGTCCCGATTTCCGTCATCGCGGCGTCAGGAGTTTCCGTCATCGGTTCGTCAACTCGTTGAGCTTTCACGCCGAATCAGGGTATCCACGAAACCGGTGGATAACTCTGTTGAAATAACTGGGTTGGCCGACCCTTAATTATAGGCATCCTTGATGTTTGTGACATTTGATTAAATTTTGTGCAACAAATCAAGTGGCTGATAAATATGACACTTTTCGGAAATTGGTTAATTCTGTGAATCAAATGTGACGATTCTCCACATTTTGGTGACATTCGCTCCGTCTGTGAACAAGTCGACATCGCCTCCGTCGAAATAGCTCTCGGACCGCGATGATCTGAGTTGCTACTCTACGACGGGTAGCCGCTGCGGCTGCGCCCAACCGAGGTGCTGGCCACCATCGAGTGCAATCATCTGCCCGGTCATCGCCGGCGCCGAGAGTATAAACCGCATCGCCGCGGCGATCTCCTCCGGGCTGGCGCCGCGATGCAATGGCATCAGTTCGCATTGACGGGCGAATTGCTCCACTGTCTGACGTGGACTCGGCAACGTTGGACCAGGCCCGATCCCGTTCACGCGAATGCGTGGCGCCAAAGCGAGCGCCATTGTCTGGGTCAGAGCCCACAACCCCGCCTTCGCCACGGTATAGGAGACAAAATAAGGCGTCAGCGACCAGACGCGCTGATCCAACAAATTGACCACGACGCCGCCGGCATCGGCCGGCAGGCGAGACGAGAATCTTTGGATCAGAACGAAGGGTGCTCGGAGATTGACCGCCAAGTGGCGATCCCAACTGTCGCGGGTGACGCTTTCGACAGTATCGTTGGCAAAGACCGCCGCGTTGTTGACAAGGCAGCCGATCGGTCCGAGCTCGCGCTCCGCTCGAAGCAACAGCGATGCGACCGCAGCTTCATCGGCGAGGTCGGCGCCCACTGCCACCGCGACGCCCCCTCTTCCACGGATCGCTTTGACCAAATTTTCTGCCGGCTCCCGGGAGAGGTGGTAGTGTACGGCTACAGCGAAGCCGTCCTCGGCAAGGGCGAGAACGAGAGCGCGGCCGATGCGCTGGGCACCGCCTGTTACCAGAGCCGCCTTGGGAAGCGGCGGCGGCGGCAAAGCCCCGGTCGGTCCGGCTTCACCAGCGGGCACGGCGCTCTCGTTGCTCCTTTCGCGAACGCATCTTCGCACGTGCCACGTCGCGCGCCGAGACGCCGGCGCGTCCCGCGGTCGACCGGCCGTTCCGTGCGTCTGCACGCCTCGACGGGCCGTTGCGATGACCAGACGGCGCATCAGGGAGGCCGAGATCGACCTGTTCGAGCCGACGGATCTCATCGCGCAGCCTCGCTGCTTCCTCGAACTCGAGGTCGGCGGCGGCCTCGCGCATACGCTTTTCAAGATCGGCAATGACCGTCTTCAGATCGGCACCTTGGTAATGCGCTGCTTCGCTTTCGGACAGCCCAAAGGTTACGTGGTCCCGCTCGTAGACGCTCTCGAGTATATCCGAGATCCCGCGACGCACGCTTTCCGGGGTGATCCCGTGCGCAGCGTTATAAGCCTGTTGCTTCTCACGCCGCCGATTGGTCTCGTCGATTGCCGATTTTAGGCTGTCGGTCATCCGGTCGGCGTAGAGGATCGCCCGCCCGTCGATGTGGCGCGCCGCGCGTCCGATTGTCTGGATCAGCGAGGTGCGCGAACGCAGATAACCCTCTTTGTCGGCGTCAAGCACCGCGACTATGGCGCATTCCGGGATATCGAGCCCCTCGCGCAACAGGTTGATGCCGATCAATACGTCGAACACGCCGAGGCGCAAGTCCCGGATGATCTCGATGCGCTCGAGTGTGTCGACATCAGAATGCATGTAGCGCACGCGCAGGCCAGCATCGTGGAGGTACTCGGTCAGCGCTTCGGCCATCTTCTTCGTCAAGGTCGTAACCAGCACCCGATGACCTCGCGCCGCCGCATCACGACACTCCGCCATCAGATCGTCGACCTGATTGTCGACCGGCCGAACTAAGCAAGGCGGATCAACAAGCCCCGTCGGCCGCACGATCTGCTCGACAAAAACCCCGCCCGCGCGCCGCATCTCCCACGGACCTGGCGTCGCCGATACAAAAATCGTCTGGCCGCGCATTGTATCCCATTCCTCGAATTTGAGCGGCCGGTTGTCGGTGCAGGAGGGCAGCCGGAACCCGTACTCGGCAAGACACGTTTTGCGCGTCCAGTCGCCGCCGAACATGCCGCCGAGCTGCGGGACCGTGACATGGCTCTCATCGACGATGACGAGCGCGTCGCGCGGCATATATTCGAAAAAGGTCGGCGGCGGCTCGCCGGACTTTCGGCCGGTCAGATAGCGCGAATAATTCTCGATGCCGGCGCAGCTGCCGGTCGCCTCGATCATTTCCAAATCATACGTCGTGCGCTGTTCGAGGCGCTGCGCTTCGAGCAGCTTGCCGTCCCTGAACAGCTCGTCGAGCCGGATCTTGAGTTCGCCCTTAATCTGTTCGATGGCCTGCAGCAAGGTCGGCCGCGGCGTCACATAATGGCTATTGGCGTAGATCTTAATCGACCGCAGCGCCGCGGTTTTCTCCCCAGTCAATGGATCGATCTCGTGGATTGCTTCGATCTCGTCGCCAAACAACGAGATCCGCCAAGCACGGTCTTCGTAATGCGCCGGGAAAAGCTCGATCGTATCGCCGCGGACCCGGAAAGAGCCGCGGAAGAAATTGTGGTCGTTGCGCCGGTACTGCAATTCGACAAAGCGGGCGAGCAATTGCGTGCGATTGACCCGATCGCCTTTGGAGAGCGACAGCGTCATCTGGGAATAAGTCTCTACCGAGCCGATGCCATAGATGCAGGAGACCGAGGCGACTACAATGACGTCGCGGCGCTCGAGGATCGCCCGCGTTGCCGAGTGGCGCATCCGGTCGATCTGTTCGTTGAGTGAGGATTCCTTCTCGACATAGGTGTCGGTGCGCGGAACGTAGGCCTCCGGCTGGTAATAATCGTAATACGAAACGAAATATTCGACCGCGTTTTCCGGGAAAAAGCTCCTCATCTCCCCGTAGAGCTGCGCAGCCAAGGTCTTGTTGGGCGCGAGGATGATCGCCGGGCGGGCGGTGCGCTCGATGACATGCGCCATCGTAAAGGTCTTGCCCGAGCCGGTGACGCCCAAGAGCACCTGGTCACGTTCGCCGGCCGCGATCGCTTGGCATAATTCGGTGATCGCCTCCGGCTGGTCGCCGGCCGGCTGAAACTCCGAGCGAATCTGAAATGGCCGGCCGATGTCGCCCTGCGGTCGCTCGGCGGCCATCAGTGGCAGCATCGTGATCAAATCCAAGGTGTCAGCCGATTTCATGCCCGAGGCCGGGTAAACAGCGCGGTCATTCGTATATAGGATAGGCGAAATCGATGCGCGAACTCAGATAACGAAACTGCGCCAGGCCAGTATCCCATTTTCAAAGGCGGTTCCGGGCGGCCGGCTGGCGTGCTGCGGATGACTTTGCCGTTGCCGTGACGATGGATCGCGAGCCTGAGGAAACGCGGTTTTCGGCAGGTTATCCTGGAAAACTCGCACAAAGAGAGTTTACTCCTCCGCCATCCCGGCCTTGCGTAATCCGGCGTAATAGGTGGCTTCGACCAGGGCACGGATCTTCGGCACCCCCCAAGCTTCGACGGCCCGCAGGCGGGCGATGGTGGAGTAGCGATCGTCGCCGACCAACCTGCGAGCTTCAGCGAGCTCGGCGGCCGCGCGTTCGGTCTCACCCTGGAGAGCATGGGCGGAGGCCAGGAAGGTGCGGAATTGCGGGTGCGCGGGAGTGGCGCTGCGCGCCTTTTCGCACCAGAGGATCGCCTCGTCGGTGCGCGACTGCAGCAGATGCACGCACCCGATCCGGCTGTAGAAGAGCCCAATTTGCGGATCGCGGGGACTGAGCCGGATGGCTTGCTCCTGGGCCGGGATGAGCCCCTCGATCGACCCGGTCATGAACTGGCACCAGCCGAGATGAGAGTACGCGTGGGCCCAATTGCGGTTGAGCGCGATGGCCGTCTCGTATTCGAGAATGGCCTCGTCATATCGGTGCTGTGCGCGCAACACTTGGCCCTTCGCGAAACGCGCGGGTGAGCTGCGCGGCGAGGCGGCCACGGCTCGCCGGGCCAACTCTTCCGCGCGCGCAATATCGGCCGCGGGCGTGCTGGCCATCGAATCAAGGACGCGGGCGGTGAGCGCGATCGCCAGCCAGCTCTGCGCCACGATGGACTGCTGATCGAGCGCCAGCGCCTGCTCGAACAACGCAATCGCCTCCGTGCGGTTCTCACGCGACGGCGGCCTCAGGCGCACCGCCCGCCCGCGCAGAATGTAATCGCGTGCGTCGGGACGTTCGGTAGGGCGGGCGGCTGCGGCGCCCACCAACTCGAGGTCGAGCGCCACCGCGATCCGGTTGGTGATCTCCTCTTGCACGGCGAACAGATCCCCGGCGTCGCCGGCAAACCGCTCGGCCCACAGATGCACGTCGGTTTCGGCGTCGATCAGCTGAGCGGTGACGCGGACCCGGTTTCCCGACCGCTGAACCTCTCCTTCGAGCACATAGTGCACACCAAGCTCGCGGCTAATCTGCTTCGTGTCGGCCGGCTTGTCCCTGAAGGTAAAGGCGGTATTGCGTGAGATCACGAGCATGTCCGGGATCCGCGACAGATCGGTCGTCAGATCCCCGGTGACCCCGTCGGCGAAATATTGCTGTTCAGGGTCGTTGCTCAAATTGACGAAGGGCAGCACGACGATCGATAGGCGCGGTGCGACCGGCGGCGCCGACGCGGCTTGCGCCATCTCGGCTGGCGCCGCCGGCTCACCATCTTCACTGACTTCGCCGATAAAGCGCACACCCTTGCGCTGCACGGTGCGAATAACCCGCTGCTCCGCACCACTGTCGTTGACCGCCTTGCGCGCCGCGTTGAGGCGCGTCGTCAACGCCGAGTCCGAAACGATCCGCCCGCCCCAAACGCCCTGGATCAAGTCATCCTTGCTGACAACCCGGCCACGGTTGCGAACCA
>JBARIB010000716.1:0-2201 GCA_049799535.1 Allostellaceae bacterium
TTGCGGATGGACGCGGCCGCCGAGGCCGCAATCGGTCGACGCGATGACGCGTTCCCGGCCGACGAGGTTCGCGAAGCGGACGATGCGGTCGGCGACGAGCTCAGCATGCTCGACGACATTGGTTGCATGGCTGACGACCCCCGGCAGGATCAGCTTGTCGTCGGGGAGCTTGACCTCGCGCCACACCTTCCATTCGTGCGCGTGGCGGACATTGCCAGCCTCGAACGAATAGGCCCCCGCATTGACCGCCAGCATGAGATCAACGATGTCGCGCATCGGGATGTCGGTCGTATGCGGCCCGTGCCAGCTGCCCCAGCACAGGTGAAAGCGGATGCGGTCCTGCGGCAGACCGCGCAGCGCGTGATTGAGCGCTTCGACCTGCATCGCCGCGAACTTTTTGTAGTCTTCGAGGCTCGGTTCGGGATTGATCATGTCCCAATCGGTGGCAAGCGCCGGATCGTCGAGCTGCAGGATCAGCCCGGCACCGAGGATCGCTTGGTATTCCTCGCGCATCGCCGCGGCGGAGGCGAACAGGAACTCCTCCTGGGTCTTGTAGAAGGCGTTGCCCATACGAGTGGTGGCGCCTGGCGCAATCGAGGTCATGAAACCTTCCTCGATGCCGGCTGCCGTCAGCGCAGCCTTAAAATTGGCGATGTCGGCCGCTATCGCTGTGTGCCCGGTATAAGTGAGCGGGCCGACGCAAACCGGACCCGTGGCCGGACGAGCCCCGATAGTAATTCCGGACTCGGGATCGGCATAGGCGGCGGCGAAACGCACGCGGTCGCGCCGGTCGGAAAAGCCGGTCAGCACGATCTCGCCGGGCCGCGAACGCCGCGTCGGCATCGCATGCATATCGGGGCCGGTGAAGTCCAGCCCGCCAAGACGGTGGTAGCAATAGCTCATCCACGCACCGTAATTGATGCGCTGGCCCATCGACTTGCCATATTCGCCGTCGCCCGGCACATCGATGCTGAGCTCTTTCTGATGACGCACGACCTGCGCCACCGCGGCCCGCAGCTGTTCTTGAAACTGACCCTCGTCGACGGGCGTGCCGGCCTCGCGAACCCGGTTCGCTTCTATCAGATCATCCGGGCGCGGCAGGCTGCCGACATGGCTCGTCAGAATATGGTCGGAGCTGGACCTCATGGCATCGCCTCCTTGTCTTCTGCGCGCTCTTGTAGATGCCGCAATCAGTGTAATCCGACATCAGAGGTGTGGCGACAGCTGAGGCGGGGTCCCAGAAGAAGCACACGACACAACGGCCGCTGAAAAGTATCATCCGGTCCTTTCGGAGCGAGAGCCGAGCGGTTCGCTCGCTATCGACGATGGGTTGGCCAAATACGCGATACGCTTCATCTCTCTGCGCCCTCGGCTGACGGTGTCGAGGATCATTCCGCAGCAAAGGCTCAGCAACGCGAGCAGCATAATCGAAGCCGCAAGCACTGCCGTTGGCAGACGCGGCACGAGATGAATTTCGAGGTAGGTGGTAATGATTGGCACCCCTAGAGCCAGCGCAGTCGCGGCGAGCACTGCCGCAGTGGTCGAGAAAAACGGCAGCGGCCTTTCATCTTTGATGAGCCAGAGGATTGTACGGAGAATGCGGGCACCGTCCCGCACGGTTTTGAGCTTGCTGGCCGAGCCTTCCGGCCGGTCTCGATAGGGTGTCGGCATCTCGGCAATGGGGACCCGCAGCGAGAGTGCATGAACTGCGAGCTCGGTCTCGATCTCAAACCCGCTGCTCAGCAGAGGCATCGATTTGACTAAGCGCCTCGACATCACTTTATAGCCCGACAGCATGTCTTTGAGACCTGCGCCGAAAATGATCTTAACAAGCTCTGTCAGGATCCGGTTGCCGGCCCGGTGGCCAGGGCGGTACGCATCGGCGGCATCGCTCACCCGCATCCCATTGATCATATCGAGACCATCAACGAGAAGTTGCCGCACCATTGCGGGGGCGGAATTCGCATCGTAGGTGGCATCGCCATCGACCAGGATGTACACGTCGGCGTTGACATCAGCCAACATCCGCCGAACCACGTTTCCCTTACCTTGTGCTCTCTCGCGTCGAACAATCGCGTTTGCCGCCAGCGCGCGCTCGACGGTGTCATCCGAGGAATTATTGTCGTAGACAAAGATTAGCGCGCCAGGAAGCGCTGCGGCAAAGTCAGCGACCACTTGGCCGATCGTTGTCCCCTCGTTGA
>JBARIB010000717.1:0-5375 GCA_049799535.1 Allostellaceae bacterium
CGACTCCTTCACGGTCTCGACGCGATACTGCGACTACACTTCGCCCAAGAGGACGAAATTTACCACACACTGGCCGAAGCCGCCTGAGAGGCGACTCACGCAGGGTAATTGCCGAGTTCGACAGTCAGCCCAGGCTATGTACCCCCTGCGCGCGACGACCCGGATTATTGCGTAGAGACCTCCGGCGGGTTTTCTGTTGGACGGCGCGCCCTGGGATTAGTCCGCCGCTGCTGTTTCGGCGAGTTTCGCAAGCGCCTGGGCCAAGCCGCGGACGGTCTCCGCGGCATCCTCGCCGAGCCCATGTCGCACCGCGAGCCAAGCCAAGTCGTTATAGGTTACCCAAACGGTGCCATTCGCATCTTCCCAGGCGAGCACCTTCAGCGGTAGGTCGATGCCGATTGTCTGGTTGGCCTGCATGAGCGGCGTTCCCGCTTTCGGATTGCCAAAGATCAGCACCTCCGTCGGCCGCAGTGACATGCCTGCAGACACGGCGCCCGCGGCATGGTCGATCCGCGCAAAGATGCTGACGCCGCCGTCTTTTAGACTGGCCTCAAGCCTGTCGATCGTTGCCTTGACCGAACTGTGGCTTCGAATGGTGATCAGGCCGTTTTCCCTCATTGCACATGCACCCGGTCCGAGGTTTGGGAACTCTGTTGTCGAACCTGAGCGCGGTGCTCGCAAGCCCGCCCGCGCCTCAGGCCCTCGCGCCTCTCTCGGAACTCGTGCGTGTCATTGATTGCCGAGTTGGGTGCGCAGCCAGTCGACGATCGGGGTCCACAGCATCTTCGGGGCGCGCGCGGCGGACATCATGCCGACATGGCCCAGCGGCGGCCGCAACGCTGTAGCGGAGCCCAGTTCGGCGGTGAGCGGCTCGGCCGAGCTCGGCGGCACGATGCGGTCCTCGCTCGGCACGACGACGAGGGCAGGCCGGCGCAGAAGCTTCGGATCGACGCGTTGCGCATCGATCCGCCAGTGGCCCAGTGCCGGTTCATTTTCGCCGTACCAGGAATTTGCGCACTCGCGTGCGACGCCCAGGGCCAGCGGCACGCCGTCATTGAGCCAGTCTTCGAGCGCTACGAAGCGGCGCGCCCCGTCGCTCTTTGGATCGAGCGCTGCGAAGCGAGTGAACTTTCGCTGCGCACTGAACGGATCCAGGATCAAAAACAGGCTCTGGATGATGTCCACCGGCACCCCGCGCTGCGCATCGCAAGCGAGCAGGAGGGCTCGGGCCGCCTGCGCGATCCTCCGCGCCTGCGCTGCCCGATCGGCGTGGAAATCCCAGGGTGTCGCGAGCAGCGCCAAGCATGCGAGCTCGGACTGCCGGCGCAATGCGAGCGCCAGCGCCAATAGCCCGCCCATGCAATAGCCGATAACCCCGATCGGGGCGCCGGCAATGCGGATCGCGGCGTCGAAGGCCGCCTCAAGCCGACCCACAACATAATCGGTCAAGTCGAAATCGTGCTCGTCGCCGCCCGGTTCCCCCCAATCGACGACGACCGGTCTCAGACCTTGCCCGACCAGATGCCGAACAAAGCTGCGCTCCGGCACAAGGTCGAGAATGTAGTAGCGGTTGATCAAGGAGGGCACGATGAGCACGACGGGCCCGGTGCTCTCGGGGCCGTAGTCGAGCAGCCGTGTTGAGCCGTCGCGCCACAGCACCGGCAGTGCGCCGTCGGGTCGGCGGATCGGATGCCGGCGGTAGGCTTCGAGACCGGCGAGGTAGGCCCCGGCACGATCGAGGATTTCGTTATCGAGTGCTTCGGCGACGCTATCGTATCCGCGCGCGTCGATTTCTTCGGCGAGGGCGTGCAATTGCTCGCCCGGATTGCTCCGCGGCAGCGAGACGTGCTTCAAGATCGGCAACGCGGCGCGCGAGCTCAGCCAAAGCAACATCGCGCTCGCCAGATGGGCCGGGAGCGGCCGCGGCGCCAACCGGCGGTCGGGATGTGCGATTTTGCTCATCCGCTCTTGCGCGATTCGGATTCGGATCGCCAGCAATACCGGACGCGGCCGTGACCCAGGATTGTATCAGCGCCAACTCCGACGGATTGGCAAGGAGCGCCGTGAGGTAATCTTCCCACAACGCCAAAAACCGGCGGGCAAGCTCCGTGGCGTCGGCCATGGGGCGCAATATAGACGTGAAAGCTTGCCGAGAAAGCATCCCGTGCCTGACCGCCGCGGGTTTGATGAGGCGCTCCAGGCAAAACCCTGTATTGTCGCGAGGGGAGACCCCTGCCGAGGCGAGACAACGCGGACATGAGCACCCCTACCCAACAAAACCCGAACGAGGCCAAGCCGGTCGTCGTCAAGAAATACGCCAACCGCCGTCTCTACAACACCGCGACAAGCAGTTACGTCACGCTCGACGATCTCGCCAAACTGATAAAGGAGGGCGGCAATTTTGTCGCCCAGGACGCGAAGACCGGCGAGGACATTACCCACTCGGTGCTGACCCAGATCATTGTCGAGCAAGAGCAGAAGGGGCAGAACCTTCTCCCCACCAGCTTCCTGCGTCAGCTGATCAGCTTTTACGGCGACAGCGTGCAGTTTCTGGTGCCGGGTTATCTCGAGCAGGCGATGATCGCCTTCGCCCGCAACCAGGAGGAGATGCGCAAAAGCCTGCAGGCGACCTTCGGCATGTTTCCGTTCGGCCAGTTTGAGGAGATGGGGAAGCAGAACATTGCTCTGTTCGAGAGGGCGCTGAAGATGCTGGCTCCTTACGGGCGCGACGAGAACGCGGCGCCAGTAACCTCCCAGGCAACCCCGAATGAAAGCGAGGATCCTCGCCTGAGGCGGCTAGAGGCACAAATCGACGCATTGACGCGCCAGCTCGAAGCCTTGGAGCGCGGTCGCCAGGACGGTTAACCCGCAGCCCGGGCAGCCGGGAACCCGAGCGCGCCGCAATTGAAGCGTGTGCGGTCGCTCCGGCCGGGATTACAATTCCGCCATGCGGGTCCTCTATCACCTTTGGCTTTCTCCGTTCTCGCGCAAAGTGCGCATCGTGCTCAGGGAGAAGAACCTTGATTTCACCTTGAAGACCGAAAAGGTCTGGGAAAGGCGGCCCGAGTTCCTCGCCCTCAACCCGGCCGGCGAAGTGCCGGTGATGATCGAGCCGGACGGCACAGTGCTCGCCGACACCGCGGCGATCATCGAGTATCTCGACGAGGTCTACCGCGAGAAGATGTTGATCGGCATCAACCCGGTCGATCGCGCCGAAGTGCGGCGGCTTACCGCTTGGTTCGACATCAAGATGAACCTCGAGGTGACCGAGAACCTGCTCGGCGAAAAGATGATGAAACGCCTGACGGGTGAGGGGCAGCCGAACTCGCTGGCGATTCGTGCCGGACACACGAACTTACCCTATCATCTCGACTATATCGGCTATCTCATCGAGCGTCGGCGCTGGCTCGCCGGCGATCATTTTTCGATCGCCGACATCACCGCCGCCGCCCATTTGTCGAGCCTCGATTACCTCGGGGACGTCCCTTGGAATGCGCACGAGCCGGCCAAGGAATGGTATGCTCGGGTCAAGTCGCGCCCGAGCTTCCGCCCGGTCCTGGCCGATCACATCGCCGGCGTCCCGCCGCCCAAGCACTACGCCGACCTCGATTTCTGAGGAGAGGCAGAGCAACTGCCCGTCGAAGACGCTCATTTTACGAGCGACTGCGGCGGGGCCGAGCCCGCACCTTGATCAGGCAGTTGCGGCGGTGGGTGCGTTCACAAAGGCAGCACGGGCATGCGGTAACGGGACCGCATCGCGTTCCGAAGCGGCGGTGAGGTCCTTCGCCATCAGGATCTCGTCATAATACCTGCCGGCGTGCTTCAGGGAGTTCTTTTCGATCCCGTATTCGACGAAGCCGAGGCGGGCATATAGGTGCCGCGCCCGCTCGTTGCCCATCACGACGCTGAGTTGGATCAGCTCGACCCGCGGGCGCGCAAAATCGATGACCGCCTCGACCAAACGGCCCGCGACACCGGTTCCGCGTGCCTCGGGCCGAACGTACATGCCCCAAAGCAGGCCCTTATGCGCCTCCTTCTCGCCCTCGCGAACCGCAAAGCCCGCGACACCCAAGAGATCGGGATCGCGGAATGCGCCAAAAATCCGGGAATTGCTGAGCCGCTCGAAGAACCAGGCTAAAGGCTTGATGACCTCGGCCTCGAATGTGCTGCCGAACGCTTCCGGACTGTATTTGAGCCCTTCAAGCCGGATACTACGATACAGCGCGGCATCAGCCGGTGTCAGTTGCCGTATTTCGATATCGGCGATCTCCACACTGTCTCTCCGTGACCCGGACATTCCCGACGCAAGAAGGCCGCCCATCGACCAATGGTAGCGACTCGACACACTTTACTGCCTCGATATGGCAATTTTATGCCCGCGTGGCAGGCAATTAGCCATTTGCGGCAGAGAACGCCATCGCCGCGCTGGGTTGCGCGCCGGAACGCTCGCCTCGGTTTTGAGGTTTGGCAAAGAGACAGCTCTGAGCCGAGGTTGATGATGTTCAGTCGCAGGGACCTGGACGAATTAGTGACGATTGAAGCCGCTCCCGCCGTCTCCGTTTATCTCCCGACGCATCGGGCCGGACGAGAGATTCGCCAGGATCCCACCCGTCTCAAAAACCTCTTGTCTGCGGTAGCGAAAAGGCTTCCCGCGTCTCTGCGAAAGCCCGAGATCGACGCGTTGGTTGCGCCGGCTGAAGCCTTGGTCGGGGATGATCATTTCTGGCGACACCAAGAACAAGGATTGGCGATATTTCTCGCCCCTGGCTTCCATCGCGTCCACAAATTACCGATCCCGGTGTCGGAGGAAGCTGTCGTAGGTGACCATTTTTACTTCGCCGGCAGCTTGCCCACCCATCGGCTCCGGCTATGATCTTAGTGCCATGCATGGAGCCACTCGATGCCCCAGCCACTGATCGTTTCGATCCCGCATCGGCTCGGCCGGGACGAGGCGAAGCGCCGCCTCGACAGCGGCATCGGCCGGCTACGTCCGGAATTGAGCGCGCTTGTCAACACGCTCGATTACCACTGGGAGGGAGACGCCCTGAATTTCAACGCCTCGGCGATGTGGCAAACAATCACCGGCCGGCTCGAGGTATTCGAGGACGCGGTGCGCATCGAGATCGACCTGCCATGGCTCATGCAATTGCTCGGCGACACGATCACCAAGCAGGTGCGCAGCCGCGGCATTGCGCTCCTCGAAAAGCCGCCCAGCGGGGCCTAGCCGCTCCAAGTCTCCTGCTGGCGATCCGTCGCCGGCTCCTGCGCTTCGGCAGTGTGACAATCATCACCGGATCGCGGTAGATTGGCATCGAGCTGCCGCAAATAACCGCGGAGGGACGCCATGATGCAATCGGGACGCGTCGCCTTCGGCG
>JBARIB010000718.1:0-1811 GCA_049799535.1 Allostellaceae bacterium
GCTCTCGCCCGCGGGCGAGATCGTCGCGACACGGATCGGGTCCGGCACCAACCCCGACGAATACGGACCGAAGCGCAGCAGGCCCCGAAGCGGATGGATGTCGCGGTCGGACGTGCGCTCGGGATGGAAGGCGAGCCTGGGCTCGGGCAGCCAGATATGCGGGGCGATCTCGCTCGTCATGCCCAAGCTCTCCGGGAGAACGCCCTGTCCGGAGACAGGCGGAAGACGGCATCGATTCCGTCGCCGATAGCGAACGCTCGCAATTCCTGTTCCTGCGCGAGATACCCCGACCAGAAGCCAAGGAGATCGTTGAGCGGACGATTGTAGCGCCGCACCGTCCGCTCGCGGGCGAAGTCCGCGGCGAAGGCCTTGTTGGTGTCGTCGATGCCGTCGAACACTGTGCAGGGATCGATCAGAAGCCAAAGGCGATCGTCCGCCCAGTCAAGTCGCGTGCTGATCCCTTCCCGCCAGAGCAATTCGGGATGATCGGGCACCGCGCCGGCCAATGAACCCACGAGGCGGCGAAGCTCCGTCCAGACATCCGCCGCGGCGTCTGCGGGCGCCAGCAGGTCCGCGCTCCGCCGATGGATCGAATCCACTCCGCGGGCGCGGACGATCGCACGCGTCAACGCCTCGCGCAGCAGTCCGCGTTCCGCGGACTCATATCGGAGCCGCTTGATCTCGATGGTGTGGAGGTCGAAGTCTGCAATGCCGTTGGCATCAAGGGCCTTGCGCACCTCGCTGTCTGAACCAAACGCCAGAACACCCGCCTTCGTTCGCGCGGCCAGGACGTTGACCTGGGCCTGTTCGATCGCGGCGCGGACTTCGGCGTACCCGCCGATCTCGCAGACCACGCGCCGGCAGACCGTCGGTGCCTGGACGATCGGCAGGGCATTCAGATGCACAACGGGCCAGCCTTTGCGGCCGACTGGGCGTGGCGCCGGGCTCCAGCGCCGGCGCTCGGCCGCGAACGCGTCGAGCCCCGTCATGTCCAGCCCGTCGAACAGTCGGGTGACATCGCGCAGCGCTTCGTCGAAATTCTCGATCCGGACCAGCGCCGCTTCGACACCATGGACGGCGGCGCGGGCGAGCAACGCGCTCACGCGCGGCAGCGGCGGATCGTCTCCGCGATGGAGCCAAAAAAGGCCCGCGGGGAACGCGCCGGATCCGCTTACCGCTTCGTCCAGGGCGTCCATGATGGAACTGTCGCGGCCACTATAGCCCGCAACCACGAGCCCGAAGCGGGCGCACGCATCAACCAGCAATTGCCGCAGCCGGGCATCCTGCTGCCGCAACTCGTCGTTCGTATTCTTTAGCCGGCGCGAGCGGAAATCGCCGTGGAGCTTCACTTCGACCGGCCATCGGGCTTCACCAATGACTTGCTGCGCGAGGTCCGGGGCATCGAGGGCGACACTGGTCAGTGCGCCGGTGGTCCCGAAGATCTTCGCGCACGAATCGGCCACCAACGGATCGAAGTTTGTGGTCCACACGAGCCGAGCGCGCTGCGCGCGCATCAGCGCGGCCAGCGCCAGGTGCCCATACGACGGCTTTGCACCGCTTAACTTGGCGTCCAGGAAAGCGCGCCGGTCGGACTCGGCCGGATAGACGGCCTCGAACAAACCTGCGTATTCCTCGGGCGAGCCGGCCCCTGGCAACGTACCGGCCGCATCGACATGGGCCTGCAATTGCGCGCGGATCGCGGGGTTGGATAGGTCAGCTACGGTTTGCAGTGCGACGCGCCGCTGGCTGATAAACAGCAACTGCTTGAATTCCCACACCATATCCAGCGCAGTAGGAATGCCCGCCGAGGC
>JBARIB010000719.1:0-1748 GCA_049799535.1 Allostellaceae bacterium
GACCGAAGACCAATGCAATCAGGTCCGCGCCGCCGTGGTGCAGTATGGCTACAAGGCGGCGAAAGCGCATGCTGATGCCACCTTGAGTCATGATGAGGTACGAGCCGCCAGCGCCTGCCTGAAGCGCAAGCCGTCGGCGACAAAACGTCATCCGGTGGCGAGAGAACGTCATATCGCTCGCTGAGTCACATGCGGAATCGCGCCTACGCTCTCTCCAACGTGCGGCATAATTACAAGTGCACTAGCAGTCTGCGGAAAAACCTGGAAGCTGACGCATTTTCCTGCTTTCGCGAGATACTTTGATCTGGCCGCTCGCGGGATAGCCCGGCGATCTGCTCGTTGCGGGGCTAGGCTGCGAGCAATTTCGGGATGCGGATGAGATTGTAGGCGATCAGATTGAGCAGGAAGTCGGCGGCGACGCGGGTCACGCCACGATGTTTGGTCTTGCGCATGGTGCCGTGCTGCTTTGCCCAGCCGAAGATACACTCGATCATGGCGCGGCGCGATTGCGACATGCCATAGCCGTCGTGCCGGGTGGTGCGGGCATCGATGGCGCTGCGCCGGCGCTTTCCGGTCGAGGTGAGGCTGTCGTTCTGCGTCACATGCGGCGTGACGTTGAGGGTGCGCAGATTGGCCACGTGATCGGCGGTGTCATAGGCCTTGTCCTCACCCGCCGTGATGCGCCTGCCGGCCTCTTTAGCCTTGGCCTTGAGCATGGTCTCGGAAGCGCGGCGCTCGGCGGTGCCGGTGGCGCGCGTGACCATGCCGGCGACCGCCAGCCCGTGCCGGTTCTCCATCATGGCATGGCCCATGTAGCAAAGCTTCGCCTCTTGGCCGGCGGCTTTGCGGTAAAGCCGGCTGTCGGGATCGCTCGTGCTGGCGTGGGTGTCGTTCTTGCGCTTTTGGCCGTGGAAGTTGGCGCCGCCGTCACCGTCGCCCGAGCCGTCCTTGGGCCGGAAGCTCTTGTGCGAGGCCCACGCCTCGATCAGCGTGCCGTCCACCGAAAAATGCTCGTCCGACAACAGCGGCCTGACCTGCGGATGATTCAAGAGCTTGCTCATGAACTTGGCGAATACCTCGCCGGCCTCCAGCCGGGCGCGGTTCTTGGTAAAGGTGGTCGGGTCCCAGACCGGATCGTCGGGCGCAAGTCCCACGAACCAGCGGTACAGCAGATTGTAGTCCAACTGCTCCATCAGCTGGCGTTCCGAGCGGATGCCGTAGAACGCCTGCAGCAACAAGGCGCTCAGCAGCTGTTCCGGCGGGATCGAAGGACGGCCCTCGCGCGCATAGAGCTTCGACAAGCTGCGGTTCAGCTCGCCCAGCACCTCGCGCACCAGCGCGCGGATCTTGCGCAGCGGATGGCTCGCCGGCACCCGCGCCTCCGCCGAGACATAGGAGAACAATTTGCCCTGATCCTCAAATGCGCCGCGCATCCTCGCCTCCGCCGATTCGTGCTAGAAATGAATCAGCAAATCCTTGCGATGGCGAGGGGTTTTTCAGCAGACTGCTAGTGCCAACGCATGATCGAACGCGTGCTTTTGACCGGGACCTGATCCGCGGAGGGCATTATGGCCAGCGGCCAAGTGTGCCGCACTAACAGGCCGAACACATGGCTGCACCGCCCAAGGCTGCTGTATACGGGAAGAAAGTTCTTGCCAACTCGGAGCCGTCCACACATGGCACTTCGCGTCAATTTGCGGCACCGCGGCAATACGGCCGCTTTCGGAGTGGAGCGGACAAGCTAAGGC
>JBARIB010000720.1:0-36515 GCA_049799535.1 Allostellaceae bacterium
CTTTTAAAAAGCTCGTGCCGCGGGCGATGGCCGGCCCCGAGATCGCCCCCAGCAAATGTGAAATGAAGCTGCGCGCGACGCGCGGATCGAATACGACCGGGCAGCGGCAGGTCGGCATTTTCTTCGCGCCCAAGCGCTTGACCGCGCGCTCTCCGGCGCTCCTGCCGATTTCGACGGGGTCGCGCAGATCGGCGGCGTGGATCGCGCTCGCGAAATCATAGTCGCGCTCCATCGCGGTCCCCGAACCGGCGATGACGCTGGCGCTGATCCCCTGGCTCGATCCCGAATAGCAGCCGGCAAAGCCATTCGAGGCGGCGAGCGCAATGCTCGAACGGCCCCAGCCAGCCTCGGCGCCCTCAGAATTGGTGACGCCCTTGACAGCGAGCGCCGCCTCCTCGGCGGCGCGCGCCCGTTCGATCAATACATCGGCGCCCGGTTCATCGGCATCGCGCATGTCGAGGCTCGGCCAGTCGCGGGCGATTTCAGAAGGGTCGGCGATGCCGCAATAGGGATCTTCCGGAACGGTGCGGGCCATCGCTACTGCGCGCTCGACCAGTTGGTCGAGCGCTCGCGGCGAGCGGTCGCTCGATGACACCACTGCCTGTTGCCGGCCGATCAATACCCTGAGGCCCAAATCCTGGCCTTCGGAGCGTTCGAGCTTCTCGGTCTTGCCAAGCCGACGGGCATGCGACAGCGACGTGCCCTCGAACAATACCGCGTCGGCGGCATCGGCGCCGGCCCGGCGGGCGCGCCCGATCAGATCCTGCAGCAGGTCGAGCGCAGCGCCCGCTTCCTTGTCGATTTCAGTCATAGGAGCTCCGGTCATTTCCAAATCGGCTTGCCCGAGCCGGGCAGGCCGTAACTGGCCCATTTGCGCGTCACCTCGGCGATGATCTCGTCGGCCATGCGTATCGGCCGGCCCCATTCCCGCCGCGTCTCCGGCGGCCATTTGCTGGTGGCGTCGAGGCCGATCTTGCCGCCGAGGCCCGATTCGGGCGAGGCGAAGTCGAGATAATCGATCGGCGTGTGGTCGATCATCGTTACGTCGCGCACCGGGTCCATGCGGGTCGAAATCGCCCACATAACCTGCTTCCAGTCACGCGCGTCGATGTCGTCATCCACGACGATGACGAATTTCGTGTACATGAACTGCCGCAGGAACGACCAGACCCCCATCATCACGCGCTTGGCGTGGCCGGGATAAGCCTTGCGGATCGCCACGACCGCGATGCGATACGAGCAGCCTTCAGGCGGCAGCCAGAAATCGAGGATTTCCGGGAATTGCTGCTGCAGCAAGGGAATGAAGACCTCGTTCAAGGCCTCGCCGAGGATCGACGGCTCGTCGGGCGGACGGCCGGTAAAGGTCGACAGATAAATTGGGTTTGCCCGCATCGTGATCGCCGAAAGGCGAAAAACTGGGAAGCGCTCGACCGAGTTGTAGTAGCCGGTGTGGTCTCCGTAAGGTCCTTCGTCGCCATACTCGTCGAGTGACACATGCCCCTCGAGGACGATTTCGGCCTCGGCAGGCACCTTCAAGGGCACGGTCTTACAATCGACCAGCTCGACCTTGCGGCCGCGCAGCAGGCCGGCGAACTGGTACTCAGATAGCGTGTCGGGGACCGGTGTGACGGCCGCGAGAATTGTTCCCGGATCGGCGCCTATCACAGCCGCCGCCGGGAGCGGCTCCCTGCGCTCGGCGCGCCAGCGCTGATGGTGCTGCGCGCCACCGCGGTGCTTGAGCCAGCGCATTAGGGTCGTATCGCGCCCAGTCACCTGCATGCGGTAGATGCCGAGATTGAAATTATCCTCCCGCCGTTCGCCGGGCCCGCGGGTCACGACCAATGGCCAGGTGATCAGCGGTGCCGGTTCGCCCGGCCAGCAGGTCTGGATCGGCAATGCGGAGAGGTCGACATCGCCGCCGCGCAATACCGTCTCCTGGCACGATCCGGCCCTGACCGTGCGTGGACGCATCGCCATGACCGTGCGCAGCAGCGGCAGCATATCCAGCGCTTCGCGCCAACCGCCGGGCGGTTCCGGTTGCTTCAGAAAAGCGAGGGTCCGGCCGATCTCACGCAAACCGTCCGGTTCGCGATCCATGCCCCAGGCAACGCGCTCGACGGTGCCGAACAGATTGACGAGCACCGGCATGCCATAGGTGCCGCCGACCTCGCGGGTGACGTTCTCGAACAATGCCGCGGGACCGCTCTCGGCGAGGAGCCGCGTCTGGATCTCCGTCATTTCGAGGCAAGGCGACACCGGCACATCCACCCGCACAAGCCGCCCGGTTGTTTCGAGCCGGTCGATGAAATCACGCAGGCTGGAGTACGGCATCACGGCCTATATGGGGCCGTCTGGACCTTTCGACGACCATACCTTCGGGGCAGCACCTCCCAGACGACCCCTTCGCGGCTGTCGCGATCCTCGAGATCGCGACTCGTCGGCACGATATAGCGCGCACGCTCGCGCAAACCGTACGCCGGCAAATAAGCGCGGCCGGGGTCGCCGAGCAGAGCGAGGCAACCGCGTTCGGCGAGCGCTTGCAGCCACGCGGTGACGCGTTCCGCGAGCGGCTGCTCGTAGCAGACGTCCCCAGCAGCAATCACCTCCCTGTGGGGATCGGCGGTGCCGACCACGTCCGAGGTCGTAATCTCGATTTCGACGCCGTTCAGCGCTGCATTAACAGCGATCGCCGCCGCGGCGAAGTGGTCGATCTCAGCGGCGAGCACCCGGGCCGCCCCGGCCTTTGCCGCCGCAATCGCGACAATCCCCGACCCGGAGCCGAAATCGAGGACGAACCGGCCGCTTACGCATTCGGGACAATCCAGGAGATAGCGCGCGAGAGCCTGCCCGCCAGCCCAGGCGAAGGCCCAAAACGGCGGCGGCACTGCGCTCCGCGCCAGGGTCTCCTCGGTGGCCTGCCAGATTGGAGTGATCTCGGTCGCCAAATGCACGCGGATCTCCGGCACTAATGGCGGCGCGGCAATCGCGGTGTTGCGGCGGATGAAGTCGGCGGGGTCCAAAGCCCGTCAGGCGAAGTGACCAGCGACGATCGCGGCGAGCATCAGCCAGCCGACGACCCGATTCGAACGGAATTTGCGCAGACAATCAGCCGGGTCCTCGGTGTCGACGCGAGCTCCCTGCCGGGCCAGTTGCATGGCTGCAGCCGCCAGACCGGCCCAGAACAACGCGCCGAGCCCCGCGGCATGACCCGCTGCCGCCCACCACGATAGCGCAATGCCGTAAAATACAAAGAGCCAGGGGCGGGTCCGCGATCCGAGGGCCAGAGCCGATGACTTCACTCCGATCCGGACATCGTCCTCTTTGTCCTGGTGTGCGTAGATCGTATCGTAGCCGATGGTCCAGAATACCCCGCCGACATACAGCACCAGTGATGGCCAGGCGAGCTTGCCGGTTACCGCTGTCCAGCCGATCAACGCCCCCCAATTGAAATTGAGCCCGAGAAAGACCTGCGGCCAATAGGTGATTCGCTTCATGAACGGGTAGGTACCGATCAGCAGCAGCACTGCGGCTCCGAGCAGGATCGTCGTCCGGTTGAGGCTGAACAGAACCGCCGCCCCAATGGCGAGCTGCAGCAGCAGAAATGCTATGGCCCCGCGCACAGAGACAGCGCCGCTCGGCAATGGCCGCAGCCGGGTTCGCGCGACTTGCGCATCGTAATGGCGATCGGCAATGTCATTGACGGTGCAGCCAGCGCCCCGCATCGCGACGGCGCCAATCGCGAACAGCAGTAGCAGAACGGGGTCGGGCCAATGCGCCGAGGCGAGCGCTATGCCCCACCAGCCGGGGAACAGCAGAAGCCAAGTGCCGATCGGCCGGTCGAGCCGCGCCAGCCTGGCATAAGGCCGCCACCAGGCCGGCAAGTAACGTTCGACCCAATCGCGCTCGCGAATGTCGCTCGGGTCACCGTGAGCGGTCCGTGGCCCCTCATCGGCCTCCTTGCGATTTGCGGTCCGGGGGTCGAGCCCCTCTCCCGTACTTCCAGCGAGCGGAGGCAAGCGCGCGAGGCTTGTCAGTGCAGTTCGGCGAGCCCCATTGCCTCGCCGAAGCGGCGGCTGGCTTCGAAGAAGTCGCCGTATTTGCGGTGGCCGGCGGTAATGTGGGCGCAGGACAGCAGCAGCCGCTCCCGGTCACGGCTCCGGTTCTTGCCGTAATCCTCGATCATGCATTGCGGGATCTCCTGATTGTGCGGATCGTTGCCGACGCGGGTTGCCATCAGGGCGAGCCGCTGCACGAGCAGCGAGCGGTCCGCGCCGCTGTCGAGATAGGCCTTGGTCCACGCCACGGCCTCGGGCGGGTCGAGCGCGGCGAGCGCTGCTTCGATCCGCTCGATGATCTGATCACCGGTCATCTTCCCGCTGCCGCTTGGGGCTTTGATCGGGTGGGGTTTGAGCCAGCCGCTGCAGCGCTGGTTCCAGGCTGCCTGATTGACCATCGACCCCGCTACATAGAGCAGTTTCAGCCGCTGCGGGTGGTCGAAATTGTCGTAGAACCAGCCGATCGTATTGCAGTATTCGTAAGTGTGCTGCGGCATCGAGAAGTTGTTTGGGCCTTCGGTTTCCAACACGATCTGGGCCGCCGCCAGCTGGATCGCGTCGATAATCCGGCGCGGCGATTTGCCGGCCAATAACAATTCACTGATCTTTTCGATATAGGCCGGCTCGTGCTCGCGGATCAGTGCATCGATCAGCTCTTCGCTCTCGGCGTCTGTCAAAATTCCCATATTGGCCAGTAAAGTACGCTCGCGCTCGGTCGCACCGCTCTGCGGGACGGCGTGGACCTCTTTGCCCTCGATAAAGATCGTGATGACATTGCACGCCATCTCGTAAACCGAATGCCAGCGCGGCCCGACCGCGATATCGAGCGCCCCTGCATAGATCGTGTCGTGCGCGTTCTCCCAGCCGACGGCATTTCCGATCTCGACCACCGAGCGCGCCCGATAGGCTTTGTGCCCCGTCGTATAGGAGCGGTTGTAGAGCATGCGATCCTGCACATCGATCATGCCGGCAAATACCAGCTGCGCCAGCACCTCTTTGCGATGCTTCGTCTCCTCCATTAATCCGAGGAAGGTGCGGTAGGCTTCTATAACCTCGCCGCGTTCGACGAGTGTCAGCCAATTATTGAGACGCTCGTTCAGCGGTCCCGATGTTTTGAGGGGCTCCTGATCCGGCCAATAGTCTACCGGCTTTGGCGGCTCCGTATTCGGCATTTTGTAGCCGCGCGTCGCGTAATGCCCGGGAGCCTTCAGGATCTTTTGGTTCCAAATGTCGAGTCCCGACGGGATGTACCAGATCGTCTGCGCCAACGGCAGCCCGGCCATCTTATCGGGCACCATCTTCTGCAAATTGATCGCCGCCCGCACCGAAAGCAGGCAGTGATCGTTGTTGACGAAATTCGGAAAACCGTCGTCGATGCGCTGATGGTATGGGACGTGCGTATAGGGTGCATGGATGCGCACCGCTTCGGCCATGATTTCGGTCAATGGCCGGCCACGGCGCAGTAATTCGCAATAGACCCGGCTGCCACCTTCCTGGTCCCGCGCCAGAATCCGGTCTTCCAGGTCATGGTACAGGCGAGCCGCTTCCTGACGGCCGTTTGCTGGGTTTGCGGCTTGGCTGACCATAATCTTGTGCTCCTCGATCTCGCTCAAGTGCGGGCGTTACCGATCTTAGTGGCGGTTCGGCCCTGGCGGCAACCGGCTTCCCGCTTCTGTTTCGGCGGTCGACGCCTGTTGCGGTTGAAACTGGTTCGCGCGCTGGGTAAGGCTCGAAAGGCTCTGCCGCTGCCGGCCGGCCGCCTCGAAGTTGGCCGGGTCGAGCCATTCCTCGAACGCCTCTTTGAGGGCCGGCCATTCCCGATCGAGGATCGAAAACCAGCAAGTGTCGCGATTGCGCTGTTTGTAGACAGTTGCCTGGCGAAACATGCCTTCGTAGCGGAAACCCAGGCGCTGTGCCGCAGCGCGTGACGGCGCGTTGAGCGAGTCGCATTTCCACTCGTAGCGGCGGTAACTCAGCTCATCGAACACGCGGCGCATCAATAAATACATTGCCTCGGTCGCAGCGGGAGTGCGCTGCAACGGCGGCGCATAATTGATGCCGCCGACCTCGATGACGCCAGCTGCCGGATCGATACGCATCAAACTGGCGACGCCGACGGCCCGGCCGCTGTTCCGATCGACAATGGCATGGAACAACGGGTCGTCACCCGCCGATACGCGATCGAGCCACAGTCTATAATCCTCTAACCGGGCAAACGGCCCATAGGGCAGGTAGGTCCAGTTACGCCCCTCTTTGTCCAGAGAATTGGCGGCGTGCAACTCGGCGGCGTGGCGCGCCGGGTCGATCGGTTCGACCCGGCAATAACGGCCTTCCATCGAGGTGCGCGGCGGGCGCGGGCGCGCCGTCCAATGCGGCAGCGGAAAGCCGATCGGCTGGCCCAACTCGTTCGTAAATTCCGGCATGCGCCTCCCTTTTCCGTCGTGTCGGCGAGCCGTCAGACCGGCATTGCGAGGCGACGGCCAATCCAGTCCGGACGGCGCAAATGGGCGTGCGCCGTTGCCGCCGCGCACACGCGCTCGCGCACATCGTCCAAAAAGGGCACGACCCGCCTTTGCCCTAAATCGACATGCAGGTATAGCAATTCCTGCGTTGCCGCCCGCTGACCGTTGGCAATGATGAACATCTCGTGCGCCAGATGCAGACGTTTGCCGTCCACGCCGAGGATCTGCGTGGCGACCCGAACCCGCTCGCCCACCAGCAGCTCCTGCTCATACAAATTATGCGTCTCGACGACAAAAGTGCCGTGATTGGTGCTGTCTTTGTATCGGCGGCCAATGCCGATCGCGTCGAACAGCGCGTCGGTAGCGTAATCGAACAGCACTGTGTAATAGGCCAGGTTCATGTGATTATTGGCGTCGATCCATTTGCGCAGCACCTCGCCTTCATAGCGTTCGAAAGGCGCAGGAATGCTCATCGTAAGGCACGGCGCGCCGCGAGTATCGCGACAGGGTAGGCGTAATGAATCCTGTCGCCGTCAAGGCGGATCGGGATCCCGAGCCGGTCGTCGTCGGCGGAGGCTCTGAAGGTTTCGATAATTTTGATGTCGTCTCCCGGCTCGGGGAAGGAACGGGCCAGCAGGTTTCCAACCTCGTCCCGCAGCTCGTAGAAACTTGCCTGCGGCTCGGAGAGCCCCGCCTGTGCAAAAAGCTCTTTCAGCTCGGCCAAGGTCAGCGTGCGTATGTGCGATGGGTCACGCAATCTTTCGAGCCGGTTGAACTCAGCCGCTTTCGCCGCGACCTCCGACGCGTACATATCGACCACGACGATGCGTCCTCCCGGCGCGCAAACCCGGACCATTTCGCGCAAAACGGCGGCCGGGTCAGGGAAGTGGTGTACTGCGAAACGTGTGACCACGATCGTGAAGCTGCCGTCGGAGAAGGGGAGGGAATTGACGTCTACCTGTCGCCAATGGGCGTTGGTGATCCCCTTCTGCGCTGCCAGCTGGCGCGCGCGCTCGAGCATTGCTGGGGTGACGTCAATGCCAGTCGCCTGTTTCACATGCGGCGCAAAGGCGCAGACGACGAGGCCACCGCCGCAAGCGACATCGAGAACCGTGTCCTCGAGGCCCGGCTCGGCCGCCTCGACGATCATTCGCAATGCGTCGGCGTCCGTGATCGGAGCGGCGGTGCTGAACAGCGCGGCCTGCCGCGTGAACTGGTCCAGGATCAGCCTCCGGTGGCTCATTTCGGTTATTCCTTCGAGGCCCTATAGTGGCCCATTGGGCAGCACGACCACCTTACCGTGCCGGCCGCCCTCTTGAGCCCGGATCAGCGCCGAGCGGATCTCCTCGATCGGGTAGAACGCGTCTATCGGGGCTCTCAACACACCGTCGCGAACCTTCGTGGCCAAGTCGGCATAGATCGCGCGAACTTGCTCGTGGCTGCGCTTGGCGAGGCCGCGGCCAAGATTGAAGCCCGTCAAGTTGACGCCGCGCATATTGACCGCCGCTCGGCTCATTGTCGGATCCTCACCGGACATCGAGCCGTAGCTCACCACAACGCCGCCTTCTGCGACGCAATCGCCGATGCGTTTGCAGGCGTCGCCGGAGACGGCGTCGATCCCGAGGCGGATCGGCGCCCCGCCGACCGCCGCCCGGGCGCGCTCAGCCAGATCGGGGCCGTCCTTCGACACAACATCGGCGCCGAGGTCGCGCAGTTCCGCTGTCACGTCATCGCGTCGCACCACATTGACCGTACGAACGCCGCGTGCCTTGGCGAGCACGATCACGTGCCGGCCGACTGCCGAATTGGCCACGTTCTGGATTACCCAATCGCCCGGTTTCAGCGCGACGTGATCCTCGAGCAGCAACAGCGCCGTCGGCGGGTTGATGCGGAGCATGGCCGCCTGCGCCAGATCGAGGCCAGGCGGGATCGGGATTGCGTCCTCGGCCGAGACGCGACGGCGCTGCGCCCAATTTTCGCGCTGCATGTTAATCACGAGATCGCCCGGCTTGATATGCGAAACGCCGCGGCCGACAGCCCTCACTCGGCCCACGCCTTCCGCCCCCGGGGTTGCCGGCAAGGGCGGCCGCAGGCGGTAACTGCCGCGGCAGAACGAGATATCCGCCGGGTTGATCGGGAAGGCGAGCACATCGAACACGACCTCAGCCGGCCCGGGATCGCCGACATCCAGTGCTTCGACGCAGTGTGCGACCTCTTCCGGTGCGCCATAAGCGCCAATCTCGATCCTCTTCATGTCACCATCCTCCATCGATGCCGATCGCCTGGCCGGTCACGAAAGCCGCCTGGTCTGAGGCGAGAAACGCGATCATTGCGGCGACCTCGTCGGGGTTGCCGAAGCGGCCGACGGGAATAGCCTTGGCGCGCTCGGCGAAGCCGTTCTCGAGATCGTCTCCGTACTCCCGACGGTTGGTGCTGATCGCCCGCGAGGTACGGATCGGACCGGGGCAGACGGCGTTGACGGTGATCCCGAAGGGCGCCAGATCGAAGGCCAGCGAGTTGGTGAACCCGACGATCGCGGCCTTCGAGGCGGCATAGGTGGCGCGATGCTTGCCCGGGCGGAATGCCGCCTTCGAAGACACGCTGATGATGCGGCCCCAGCCCGCCTTGCGCATCGCCGGCACCGCGGCGCGCGACATCAGAAACGTGCCGCGGGCATTGACCCCCATTGTGCGGTCCCAGGCCTCGGCCGGCACGTCCTCGATCTCGTTGCGGTCGCCGCCCTGCGGCGCGCCGGCATTGTTGACGAGAATATCGAGGCGGCCGTAGCGCCCCAAAACCTCGTCGACCATGCGCCCGGCATCGGCCTCGACACTGACATCGCCGAGGGTCGCGGAGGCGGTTCTGCCGCTGCGTACGAGCTCCCCGACCAGACTGTCGACCCCGCGCCATGACGGGTCCATGTCGCCTTCGATATTGTGCTCGTTGGCGACCCCTGCCGGCACGACATCGGAGACGACGACGGTCACCCCAGCAGCGGCGAGGGCCCAAGCCGTCGAGTTGCCGATGCCGATCGGCTTGCCGCACCCGGTAATCAACGCAACGCGAGCGGAACTCGGCATTCGAGTCCTCCGTCGGACGTGAAACTTGGCGCACCATCTCACAGAATCGACATATTCGCATCCACCTCTCTCACAACCCGCCGGACCCAGTCCCGGCGCATATGCGGGGCGATCAATGCCGAAAATCACTGTGGTCGTGTACGTGCTGCTGGTCATTTTCGGTACTGCGGATGTGCGGGCCGACGAGAAGTCCGACAGCGATCTTCCGGCGCGGGCAGCGACCCATCACACGATCGCGCTCGGCAACAACCGGCTCGACTACGAGGCGGTGGCCGAGACCTTGCCGGTGACCGACGCCAAGGGCGCCACTATCGCGTCGATTTTTACGGTCAGCTATGTCGCCGATGGCAAAGTCGGCAGTGACCGGCCCGTCAGCTTCGTCTTCAACGGCGGCCCGGGTGCGGCTTCGGTGTTCCTGCACCTGGGAGCTTTGGGGCCGCGCATCTTGGAAACCCCGGCAAACGGGGACGTGCCGAGCCCACCCGTTCGCCTCGTCGATAACCCGGCTACCTGGCTCAGGTTTACCGATCTCGTCTTTGTGGATCCGGTCGGTACCGGCTTCAGCCGCGGCAAGGGCAAAGAGGACAATCCCGACAAGCCGTTTTGGGATGTGCGGGCGGATATTGCTTCGCTCGGAACGGTGGTTCGTCTCTGGCTGACCCGGCATCAGCGCTGGACTTCTCCCGTCTACCTCGTCGGCGAGAGCTATGGCGGATTCCGCGCCGCCGCGATGACGCAAAGCTTGCCGCATGACGTCGGCGTCATCGTCAAGGGGTTGGTTCTGGTGTCGCCGGCGCTCGACCTATCCGCGCTGCACCAGACTGAGCGCGACTTGTTGGCGGCCGCCTTTGTCCTGCCCTCTTACGCGGCGACCGCTGCGGCCTACGCCACGTTGCCTCCGGCTCACGACCTCGGAGAGGTCGAGCGTTTCGCGTTATCGGATTACCTCGTCGGCCTTGCCGATTTGAAGGGGCAACCATCGCCGGGCGACCCGTTTATCGCAAAAGTCGCCGACTACGTCGGGGTCCCTGCCGAAATTGTGCGGCGTTATCGCGGCCGGGTGCCGCGTCATGTCTTTGCCCGAGAGGTCCGCCGAAGTCAGGGTGAGGTGGTCAGCGTCTATGACAGCCTGATTGCGCGGCCCGCCGGCCCGGAGGACAGTGAGAATAGTAGCGACCCGGTGCTGCAGCCGGCCGTCGCTGCTTACGGAACGGCCTTCAACGCGTATGTGGCGGAGACGCTCGGTGTCCACACCGATCTGCCTTATCGCGTGCTCGCGCGCAACGTTTCGCAGCAGTGGAATTGGCAAGGAGAGCGCGAGCACGGCAGTGATGGCCTGGCCCTGTCGTCGCTGGAGAAGGCGTTGCTCGAACATCCGAAAATGCGGCTGCTGATCGTCAACGGTCGGCATGATCTGGTGACGCCTTATTTCGCCTCGCGTTGGCTGGTGGATCAGCTGGAAATACCCGCTGCGATGCGATCCGAGATCCAGCTGCGCGTCTACGAGGGCGGACATATGGTGTATATGCGTCCGCAGTCGCGCATCCTGATGGCGCGGGATGCGGCCGATCTTTATGGCACCGGCGCCGGCTCGCCGACCCAATGATGGGCGGTCGTTTTGATCCAAGTGCGGCGACTCATAATCACCGGACGACCCACGAGCGGCAGCTTTGTCGCATCTGCGGTCTCGCCGCCGTGCGGGCGCTTTTCGAGCGCGATCCTGACCGCGTCGAAAGGCTGTTCTTCGAGGTGGGGCTAAGGCGCGAAGTCGGCCCGTTCTGCCGGTCGCTTGCGCAAGCCCGCAAGCCCTATCGGGAAGTCGAAGCCGCGGAACTGGCCCGAATCGCCGGCACGGTCCTGCATGGTGGGATCATCGCGGTCGCCCTCGAGCGCCCGGTCCTCGCGTTCAATCCGACGGCTGCCGGCGAATGGGCGAGTGATGGCAAGCCACTGTTGATCCTCGACGGCATCGGCAATCCTCACAATCTGGGCGCGATCGTCCGCACCGCGGCGTTCTTTGGTCTCGAGCGCATGGTGTTGAGCGACCGTCCGGAGCAGGCGCAGCCGTCAGATGCGAGCTACCGAGTTGCGGAAGGTGGGCTTGAGTATTTGAGCCTTTACCGCGCCCCCATCCCGGCCGCGTTCGATCACCTCCGGCCGGCATACCGCGTCGTGGGTACGGCGCTTGGCAAAAACGCGCTGCCCGCCGTCTGGGGTGCGCCTCGGCCTATCGCGCTGATTTTCGGCAACGAGGAATCGGGGCTCGGCCCCGCCACGCTCGCCGCCTGCGACGAGGTCGTGGCGATACCGGGCAGCGGCCGAGTGCAGTCGCTTAACGTGGCTGCGGCGGCGGCAATCCTGATTTATCTGCTGACGCGTTCCTGACGCGCTCGGCTCGGGAGCGGGCTGCGCCAAGCGTGCGATCCAAGGCCGCTAGCAGCGCAGCCTCGATCTGCGCACCTGCGGCGTCAAGATGCTTCAAGAGCAGCGCGGCGGCTTCGAGCGTGGACAATGCCTCGCGGCGCGGCTCGCGCCTAACACGACCGAAGCGGGACCTGCGCTGCGGGTTGAGAACGATCCGGCGCAGCTTTAAGAGCCATGGGTTGCGCCACCACAGGGCCTTGGCCTCGCTCCAGCTGCCGTCGAGCAATATCACGCCCTGAAGCCCGCTCAGCATCGCATCCTGATCCGATGCGGGCTTGCCGCGGCGATCGAGCGCGATGACTTCGCGCACGATGCCGAGCACCGCGGGCCGCACCGAGCCGAGACAGAGCACCGCCCATCGCTTCGGATCGGCCGGGCGGCCGAGTACGCGGGTCAGGTTCGGCCATGACAAGCCCACAACGAGATCCGCATGCCGCAGAACGGCGCATATCGTCGCAGCAGTCGCCAGCGTTTCCTTCTTTTCTTGCGGGTGCTGCAGGATCAGCACGAAAAGCCGATTATCGATCGCTTCGCTCGCCGAAATTGCCCAATGGTCGCTTTTCTTCATCCGGCTTGCTCGCGTTATGGGATGTCTCGATCAAGCTGCCGTTAACATGCTGGGCGCCATTATATAAGCCGCAGCTGCTTGCCGACCGGCGAAAGGTTATGGCACGTCATCAAGGCCCCGATGCAGGCGGGGTACTCAATCGAGGAGTTCATGCGCAAACCCGTCCGCAAGGCCGTCTTTCCTGTCGCCGGTTTGGGGACCCGCTTTCTGCCCGCCACCAAGGCGATGCCGAAGGAAATGCTGCCCATCGTCGACAAGCCGCTCATCCATTATGCTGTCGAGGAAGCCAAGGCCGCCGGCATCGAGCAGTTCTTTTTTGTGACGAGCCGCGGCAAGAGCGCGATCGATGATCATTTCGATCGCGCCTTCGAGCTCGAAGCCACGCTGCGAGAGCGCGGCAAGACCGAGCTTCTCGCCGAGCTCGAAGCCAAGCTCCCCGAGCCCGGGCAGATGGCCTACGCGCGGCAACAAACTCCGCTCGGGCTTGGCCATGCCGTCTGGTGCGCGCGAGCGCTCGTCGGCGACGAGCCCTTTGCGGTGCTGCTCGCCGACGATTTGATGGTCTGCGACAAGCCTTGCCTCGCACAGATGGTCGAGGCGTACGAGGACACCGGCGGCAATCTTGCGGCTATCATGGAGGTGCCCCGGGCGCACACCTCGCGCTACGGCGTGCTCGATGTTGTTTCCGATAACGGTAGGCTGGTCCGGGCGAGGGGTGTCGTCGAAAAGCCGGATCCCGCCGAAGCGCCTTCGACATTGACGATCATCGGCCGCTACATCATCCAGCCTGAGGTCTTTGGCCACCTCGCCGATGCCAGGCCCGGCAGCGGCGGCGAAATCCAGCTGACCGATGCGCTCGGTAAGCTGATCGACGAGGGCCAACGGTTTCATGGCCTGCGCTTTGAGGGTAAGCGCTTCGATTGCGGCGACAAGCTCGGTTTCCTTGAGGCGACGGTTGCGCTGGGCCTGCAACATCCCGAGCTCGGACCGGGGTTGCGCCGGATCCTCACCTCCTATCTCTGATCGGAGCCAGCAATGCCGCATGATTTCGACCCGACGATCCTGCGCGAGTACGACATCCGCGGCGTTGTCGGAAAAACCCTGTCGGCTGACGATGCGCGGGCGATCGGGCGAGCCTACGCTGTCACCCTCGGCGAGGCGGGCGGAAGCCGCGTGGCTGTGGGGTTCGACGGTCGGCTGACATCGCCGGAGCTCGAGACGGCGCTAGTCGACGGGTTCACGACGGAAGGTGACGATGTCGTGCGGATCGGCCGCGGGCCGACGCCGATGCTCTATTACGCGGCGGCGACGCTCGGCGTCGATGGCGGGGTTATGGTAACCGGATCGCACAACCCGCCCGACCACAACGGCTTTAAATTTGTATTTCAGGGAAAGTCATTTTTTGGAGCGCAGATCCAGAAGCTCGGCGAGACGGCCCGCCGGCTGGCGCAGCCGAGCTGCAATCGCGGCGCGGTCCAGCAATGCATGATCCGCGGCGAGTACGTCGCTAGGTTGGCGCGCGATTACCGCGGCGATGGCTCGCTGACCGTGGCCTGGGATCCCGGCAACGGTGCTACGGGCGAGGTCGTGCAGGAGCTTACTGCGCGCCTTCCTGGCCGGCATGTGCTGTTGAACGAGGAGATCGACGGCAGCTTCCCGGCTCACCACCCGGACCCGACAATCCCGGAGAATTTGGTCCAGCTCCAGGATACGGTGAGACGTGAGCATTGCGATCTCGGGATCGCCTTTGACGGAGATGGTGATCGCATCGGGGTCGTCGACTCCCGGGGCCGAATCCTTTGGGGCGATCAGCTGATGGTGGTGCTGGCGCGCGATGTGTTGACCCGCCATCCGGGGGCGCCGATCCTCGCCGACGTCAAAGCGAGCCAAGTCTTGTTCGACGAGATCGCACGCATGGGCGGGCGGCCGGTCATGGCGGCCACCGGACATTCGCTGATCAAGGCGAAGCTCGCCGAGCTCGGTGCGCCGCTTGCCGGCGAAATGAGCGGTCACATCTTCTTTGCCGATGGATATTACGGCTTCGACGATGCGGTTTACGTAGCGGTGCGGCTGCTCGACATCCTATCGCGCGGCCGGCGTAGCCTTACCGAGATGCGCGATCAGCTGCCTGAGGTCGTCAACACCCCAGAGTTACGTTTTGAGTGCCCGGAGAATCGGAAGTTCGAGGTTGTGCGTGAGGTGCGGGAGCGTCTGCGCAAGGCTCAGGCGGAGATGACCGACATCGATGGCGTGCGGGTACGCACGCCCGATGGCTGGTGGCTGCTGCGCGCCTCCAACACTCAAGCCGTGCTCGTCGCCCGCGCTGAGTCGGCGACCGAACATGGCCTTGCCCGTCTCAAGTGGGAGCTTGCTAGCGAGCTCGCCAAGAGCGGCATCGAATTTCCGGACGCCTGAGCGGCGGAAGGGCGCGGCCGATCAGCCGCGCCAGTCTCGCATATCCTTAGCGAGCCGCGACCTTTACAGGGCTCGACGGGACGACCGAGCACTCGAGCTTTTTCTTATGGAGTGCGGCACAGGCGTTCTGTGCTTCTTGCTGTGTGAAGTTGAGCAAGCGTGCGCGGTAGAAATGGTCCTTTCCGCCTTTCGAGGGCTGCACGATTTGCATCGGCTTGCCTCTAGCCGCGGACACTGTGGCGGCGGAACGCGCCGCTTGTTCGGCCGCTGATTCAACGCGGAATGCACCGAGCTGGATGCTCCAGCCTTCGCTCTCGCTCGGAGCGCGGAGTTGATGTGGCAGGGGCGCCGCTTCCGCCTTCGTAACCGGAGAGAGGTGGGCGGCAAACTTCCCGGCGGCCTTCGTCAGCTGCCCCAACTTTTCGCGCGGGCGAGCCGGTGTCGGCTCCTCCGTATCAGCGGCGACCTGCGACAGGGGTGCCGCTGTATCATGACGAGTCGCCACTACGGTTCCGACGCCAACCTCGGCGAAGCCCTGGTCGAGCAGGGCAGCCATCTGTCGGTCGCGAGAGGCCGCGGATCTGCCGCCCATAACCACGCCGATCAGACGGTGCCCGTTGCGGACCGCCGATGACGCCAGATTGAAGCCTGACGCGCCGATGTATCCGGTTTTGATGCCGTCGGCTCCCTCATACCACTCGAGCAGATGGTTATGCGTGGCGATCAGCCGCCCACGAAAGTAGAACTGCCGGGTTGCGAAATACCGATATTCGCGCGGAAAATCATGGTAAAGCGCGAGCGCGAGCTGCGCCACATCGCGCGCCGTCGTATGCTGTTCGGGATCGGGCAGCCCGGAAGCGTTGCGAAACACGGTGCTGGTCATCCCGAGCTGTCGCGCCTTGGCGGTCATGCGCTCGGCAAATGCCGGCTCGCTGCCGGCGAGCCCCTCGGCGAGCACGGCAGCCGCATCGTTAGCCGACTTCGTGACGATACCAAGGATAAGATCCTGGACTTGGACCGATTCGCCCGGCTGAAGATGGAGTTTTGTCGGGCTCTTGCTCGCCGCTTCGCTTGACACCGGCAGGAATTGGTCAAGCCTGATCGTGCCCGCGTTCAGCGCCTCGAAGGTCAAATACAAGGTCATCATCTTCGTCAGCGAGGCCGGATAGGTGATTGCGTCGGCATTCACCTCGCTGAGAACTCGGCCAGTATCGGCATCGATGACGATCGATTCGCTCTCGCGCGCCGGGTCTACCCCAAAGAACCCGTGCCGAGCATGCGCGTGGTGCCGTGCCTCGGCCGGGGCCGAACTCAGAAGCAGCAGAGCCGCAAAGGCGACGCCGCCGGCAACGGCAAGGTTTCGTGGCGCGGAGGGCGCAACATGGCGCAAAACCCCGCTTGCGGTGTTTCCAAATATCAACACTTCAACCCCCTCTTCCCCCAACGAGATCTTGCGGCATCGGTGATGCCACGAAATCATCGTAAGGTAGAGTAGGAAAAACCGCCATCGCTGTCTACGTTTCCCATTCGGAAAGCCGATCGAACGTCTAAAAAGCCGTTGTGTTATGCAAGCGACGCCCAGCCCAGGCCGCTCGTGAATGTCTTCTCTGAGTTCTTTTTGTCGGGATTGCGGTCATCATCTTGCGTGACCTGAGATGCGGTAACGCCTCGATTGTGCGCCGCACAATTTGGTTGAGGTCTACGTCAAGAATGCGTATTTTTTATATTGTGCGGCGCGAAAGGCACCGCTTAGGAACAGGCAAGGGGTCAAACCATGGAAAGTAAAGGCAGACGCACACCGCGTGCAGTCGGACCGACCGAGGCTGCGGCAGAACCAGTCAATCCAGTACAAACACCCGCTCCGGAAGTCCAAGCAACGGGCGCAGCAACAGAACCGCTCAGGCCCGCCGAAATTTTGGCTGAGGCGGCCAAGCCTGAGGAGACCGCAGTCAATCTGGTGGCCGCCGCCGCGGCTTCCGTTTTGCAGCCGAACATCATCCCAGTCCCGGCGCAAAGGCCTGCGCCCTCAAATCGTCCGGACCAACTTGGGGGAGACGCCGCGGCAGCTTGGGCGCAATCACAGGCGGCATTGGCGCGTGGATTGGAGGCGCTGAGCGCAGAGATGGCAGGGCTTGCATTGTCAGGCATGAATACGGTCGCGCGCGCCGCGACGAAAATGCTCACGGTCAAGACGCTTGCTGATGCGATCGAGGTGAATGCCGGGTTGACCTGCACCAGCTTCGATACTCTGGTCGGTGGTTCGGCGAAATTGTCGGAGCTCGGCGTCAAGCTCGCCACTGAAACCACGCAACCTCTGCTGACCGAGCTCGGCAAGAGCTGGAGCAATTCCGGCTTCGTGGTTTCCAAGCCTGCCTGATTGGGCGCGTCGGAGATCATTCCACCCTTGCCAAAAAGGCCCGGATCTGGCGCTCGATGAAATCCGTTTCGCGGGTCCCCGGCGTCAGGCGGGCGGCCCGGTGGCCTAGGTCGGCGGGGATTTCGGCGTAACTCGCCTAGTCGATCCCGTCGCGGATGCGGCGGGCGCCATCGAGTCCGAGCAGCCGGTCGGTCGCGCTCGCAACACGAGAGCGGGCGCTGCCACCCGGGCCAAAGCTGTCTTCATATCCCCTCCGAACGGGGCGGAGACGTCGTGCGCGCGGCATGCTGCATAGCGCAGGACCAGCGAATTGGCGTCCCGGTCACCAAAAGACCGGGCGCTGTCCTCCAACTCCTTCGCCAGCCGCTGTGCCGGTTGCCGCTCGCCCCATGCACCAACAGGACGGCATTGAGCTTGTCATGGGTTTCGTGAGCGATCCGCAGCTCCGGGATGAGGGTCCAGTTCTCGAATTCGAAATCGTAATGCAAGAAAACTTTGGGGCTCGTCGCGCGCCCCGGCGATCACGCAAATCACCCACGCCACCGCCAGCAACGCCCTCAAATCTCTAACCTTTTTCTTGGTTAAGAATTCTATTGGACATCAGTGACTCATGGCCGCTATAGTAAGTTTCCAACCGATGGAAGAGTGGCGCCATGCGCGTACTTCGTTCGGCTAATTTCTATAGGATTCTGCCGGATTCCGCCCGTGCCAATACCATTTTCGCTTTGCTGCTGTGGAGTGGCGTAACCGTCTTCATCTTCGGCATCCTCATCGATTTCTTCCGCTGACCGCCGGTTGCGCTCGACGCCGCAGCCATGCTTCGAGACGGGCGAAGAGCATGTCCGTCACGATCGCAAACAATGCGACGAGAACCGCTCCTTCGAGCACAAAGGCCAGCTTGTTGGCGACGAGCCCGTTAAAGATCGGAGTGCCGAGCGTCAATGCTCCGACCGTGGATCCGATCGTCGCGGTGCCGATCGCGATCGTCACCGAGACGCGGACCCCGGCCAGGATGACCGGCGCGGCCAACGGTAAATCGACGTCCCGCAGCTGCTGCCAGCTTGACAGGCCAAGTCCTTCGGCAGCCTCGCGAACAGCGCGAGGCACTCCCTCCAACCCGGCGATTGTATTCTCAATGATGGGCAGAAGCCCATAAAGGAAGAGCGCGAGGATTGTCGGACGCGGACCGAAACCCACCGCAGGAACGGCGATCGCAAGAACCGCAGCCGGCGGAAAGGTCTGCCCGACCGTGGCAAGCGCGTTCACCATGCCGCGAAAATCATGTCCTGCACGGCGGGTGACGAAGACGGCCAGTGAAACGCCAACCGCAATCGCTGCGCCGCTCGCCGCCGCGACCAGTCCCAAATGCGACAGAAACAAGACGAGAAAGCTGCTCCGCCGATAGATGACGGGCTCACTCCCAGGAAAGGCCCACTGCAGGACGGGTTGCAATGCGTCCATCCGCAAAACCAGGATGGCAAAGAATAGCCCGACCCAAAGCAGCGGGCTTGCGAGAAATCGGCCCCCTTGCATTCTGTTAGTCGGCTTATTGCCCCTGAAGTTGCGAGAAGCAAGCGAGCGCCTCCAAATCGATGGTAGCATGACTCGGGCCCGCCAAAATGCCCAGCATTGCGAAAACGCAGTGATCCAGGCCGGGTATTGCCGCATCGTTTTCTGCTTGTCGCTGGCCATTTTGCTTTGCCGGCCTGCCGATAGCTGGGCTTGGGGTAGCGAGGGCCACAGAATAATCGCGCTTGTCGCCGACCGGTTGCTGCGAGCTCAGGACCCATCGGTCCAAAAGAAAATCGCCGAGATCCTGGCAACGGACAAATCCAACGATTGGACAAAGACCGACATCGCCAGCGAGGCCACTTGGGCCGATGCATTGCGCGAGAAGAGCCCTGAAGGCCGAGCTGCTTCGTCAAAATGGCACTATGTTAAGCTGGATCCCGGCGATCCCGACCTGAACAAGGCATGTTTCGGCAGACCGGCCCTGTCCGCGCTAAGACCCGCCAGCCACGGACCCTCGGACAATTGCGTCATAGAAAAAATCGGCCAGTTCGCCAAGGAATTGCGCGACCCGGCGACCTCGCCAAGCGAGCGGTTGATGGCGTTGCAGTTCTTACTGAACCTGGTAGGCGACGTACATGACCCGCTCTACGCAATCGAGCACCATGACCAGAGCGGCCGCTGTGCCGCGGTTCTCCCGCCGGGAGGCAAGGCCCCGGTTCGCCTAAGCGTTTACTGGGAGGACACGTTGGTGGCAGAGGCCGAGGGAAGGGACCCGGTCAAGGCGGCCGCCCAAATCGTCGCCGACACAACACCTGCTAAAGTTCGGGAATGGTCCGGCGGCACCCCTGAGGACTGGGCGCGGCAATCATATGAGCTTGCGAAAGCCGTCGTTTACGATTTTCCTCGCGATACCGGCAGCGAATATGCCTTCCCCCCGCCAAAAGCCGAACAGGACGCCTGCGGTCCCGTGACAGTACACCGGCTGGACACGGGTTATCGTGACCGCGCCCTCGCCGCGGTCAAAGAGCAGCTGGCAAAGGCCGGGGCCCGGCTCGCCTTTGTATTGCGCGAGAATCTGAAATGAGACCTCAGGGTTGGCTGGGTTGGCGCGCCTTGATCAATGCCGCGGCGATGTCGATCGGATCGTCGCTCGCTCCGGTCAGGTATTCGATCGCGCGCAACACCGGTTCATGGAACCGCCCGGTCAGGTCAGAAGGTTCGGAGATCTGAACCGGACGGCCGCTGAGGTCCGCAGCGCATTGGTCGAGCACCCGTTCGAGAACAAATGCCACCGTGACGCGGCTCGAAGACATAGATGAGGCAACGCATCCCTTTGCGGATATTGCCAGTTCGAGGAGCGCATCGAGACTGCCGAACCGCCCCCGCTGCGTCTGATAGAGAAACTGACGCTTAAGGTGCACCGCCGCGAAGTCGATTACCGATTTGGTCAACTGAAATCGCGCCAGCTGAAGAGCGCTTCGAAGCGGATTCCTGCCGCCCGGAAATTTTCCTCCGCTCCTTCCAGGCGATCGACAACTGATAGGACCTTGACTATCTCGCACCCGAATTGCCGCGCCTGGGTTACCGCCTGCATTGCCGAGCCGCCAGTGGTCGTGACATCCTCGAAGAGGATCACCTTTGATCCCTTTTCGAGCAGCCCATCGATCCGTTGGTCGGTGCCGTGTCCTTTAACTTCCTTCCGCACAAAAAAGCCTCTAAGCGGCTTTTCGGGCCAACTGCGCGCGCAGAGAGCGGCAATGATCGGGATGGCCCCTGTCTCTAATCCGCCGATGTAATCGACGTCCTCTGCCCCGATCTTGTCGAACAGCAGATCGGCCAGCAGCGTTGCGCCCTCCGGATCTAGCATCGTCTTCTTCATATCGAAAAAGAAATTGCTGGAGCGGCCTGAGACGAGGATGAAATCCCGATCCGACAGCAACGACTGGCGGCGAATGATCGCCGCTAGCCGTTCTCTTTTCCGCGCGAGATCGGATGCTTCCGAATGGGCGGACGCTGTGGCCTCCTTAGCATTTCTTTCTAGGTTCACGGGCCGGCGGTCTGAGATGAGATGGGCCTGCGAGCGTGGATAACGAGAGAATTAAACCAGAACGCCTCACCTAAGACAAGGATGCGGGAGAGCCCGGGGGCCATCCTTGACGGCGCATCGAGCGGGTCGTACAGCTCAATCTGGATATCATTTCAACCTAGCGCAGAGGGGACGATATGGCGGTCCGATTAGTTGTGACGATCACAGCCGCGCCGGGAAAGGGCGCTGAGCTCGCGCAGGCCTACAAGGCACGCTGCGAGGAGTGCATGAAGGAACCCGGTTGCGAGCAGTTCGAGGTCTTTCAGAGCGTTCTTCATCCGGACAAGCTGGCGCTGCTCGAGCGCTGGTCCGACCAGGCGGCGCTCGATACGCATGCCAAGCTGAACGCAACCCGCCCGGGGCTGCGCCCGGAGTTACGCGTCGGCAGCGGCCAGCGCGAGGATTACCAATACAATCGGACCCGCTGACGCCGCGAACTTCGATTCCCTGTCTAGGGCTGAGCGCGATGATTAGCTCTGAGATTTGGCCGGCGCTCGATTATAGTAGGGTGCCTTACCGCCTATATCACGATGCCGCAATCTACGTTCGTGAGCAGGAGCGGATCTTCGGCGGACCGGTGTGGAGCTTTCTCGGGCTCGACAGCGAGATCCCCAACCCGGGCGATTTCCGGGCGGCCTATGTCGGCGAAACGCCAGTCATCGTCAACAGAGACAAGTCGGGCGCAGTCAAAGCCTTCGTCAACCGCTGCGCCCATCGTGGTGCGTTAGTCCGGCGCGAGCTCTATGGCAATGCCGAGCAGCATATCTGCATCTATCACCAATGGTGCTACGGGCTCGACGGCTCCCTGAAGGCAATCCCGTTCCGCCGCGGCATCCGCGGCAAGGGCGGGCTCGATGCGAGTTTCGAGATGCGCGCGCACGGGCTGCGTCCGCTGCAGGTCAGTTCGATCGACGGCGCATTGTTCGGTACGCTCGCCGACGAAGTCGAGCCGCTCGAAGAATATCTCGGCGCGCCGATCCTCGTTCAGCTCCGGCGCCTGTTCGACCGGCCGGTTCGGGTTCTGGGATACAACCGCCAGCGCATTCGCGGCAACTGGAAGCTCTACGCCGAGAACACCCGCGACAATTACCACGCCAGTCTATTGCACGAGTTTCTCGTCACTTTTGGGCTAGACCGATCGACACAGACGGGCGGCGTCACGATGGACGCACGCCATCGCCACAACATCACCTGGGCGCTGGCCGATAGCGACACCGACGAGTTTGCGCACGAGGCTTATGCCGGCGCCGGGGTGCGCAACGATTTTCTGTCGCTGAAAGAACCGGGGCTCGTCAAATTCCGTCCCGAGCGTGAGGACAAGCTCAATCTCGTCGTCACCTCGGTCTTTCCATCCGCCGTTTTTGTGCAGATCAGCAACAGCCTGGCGGTGCGCCAGATCCGGCCGCGCGGCGTCGACGAGGTCGAGGTCTTCCAGACGATGCTCGGCTACGAGGACGACACACCGGAGATGACCCTGCACCGGCTGCGCCAGGCCAATCTCGTCGGCCCCGCCGGCCTGGTCTCGATGGAGGACGGCGAGGCGATCGAAATCGCCCACCGGGCCTCGAAAGCCGATCCCGACCGCAGCACAGTCGTCGAACTCGGCGGCGGGGGCGTCATTTCCGACCGTGATTACCGGGTGACGGACGTGCCATTGCGCGGTTTCTGGTCGTATTACGCCGAGCTGATGGGGATCGAGCCGCGGGGCGCGGTGCGATGAAGGCCGACCGTACCGCCGTCTTCGACCTTTTGGCCGAATACGGCGCCTTGATCGATGCGGGGCAATTCGACGAATGGCTCGGCCTCTTCGCCGAAGATTGCCGTTACCAGATCGTGCCGCGCGAGAATTTCGACCGTGGTCTGCCGGCGGCGCTGGTCTTTTGCGACAGCCGCGCGGTGCTCGAGGACCGCATCCGGGCCTTGCGCGAAGCGAACAAGTACAACATCCACACCGATCGCCACATCATCGGCCTGCCGCGCCTGTTCAACGGCGGCCTGACTGTCGAAGCGCCGTTCGCCGTCTACCAGACCGACCAGGAAGGCGAGACCCGGCTGTTCGCGACCGGCCTCTATCACGACCGCCTCTCACTTGACGGGCCGTGGCTCAAGATCCACGACAAGCTGGTACTGCTCGACACCTTCGCAGTGCCGAGCCTGCTCGCGACGCCTTTGTGACCTGACCACCAAGGCTTTGCTTCGAGAACATCGCAGGCCGACGCGACCAGCGTCATTTCACGTTTATAGATAATCAAGTGATTCTGCAGAACATATGAGGACCGGCTCAAAGCGGCACATATTGATTGTTGGTGTTTGCCGATGTTGGTCACGTTGTCGTTGGTTTTCTGTTTGATTGGTCAGCCGAACCATTGCCAAACGCTGAGGCCGAGCGCCGAGGATGGTTGGTCGGGGCTGGCGAGTTGCGTGTTGCGGGGCGAGGAGCTGGCTGCACAATGGCTGGCGGATCATCCGAAATGGCAGCTCGGGCGAATTCGCTGCACTCCCGGAAACCCACCCCGAAGTGATGACATCTAAACCGCGACCGGGGCGCTTCCAGCGAGGGTCATAAGGAACTCGTCCCCGAAAAGGCATCGTGATTATGCCGAACGCTCGGTCGCGTGAAACTAGCGCTTTCCCAATCAAAATAGGTTAAATTCGACGCGGAAGCAGCCGCCCGAGCCATGGCCACCACGACTGCAACCCGCCGTCTTGCCGCGATCCTCGCGGCCGATGTGGTGGGCTATTCGCGGCTGATGGGTGCCGATGAGGAAGGCACGCACGAACGCTTCAAGGCGCATCTCGTCGAACTGGTCGATCCGAAGATCGGCGAGCATCACGGTCGCATCGTCAAGACCACCGGCGACGGCGTGCTGGCGGAATTTGCCAGCGTCGTCGACGCGGTGCGCTGTGCGGGCGAAATCCAACACGCGATGGCCGACCGCGATCTGGATCTCGCCGAGGAGCGCCGCCTGCGGTTTCGCATTGGCGTCAATCTCGGCGACGTGATCGCCGACGGCGGCGACATTTACGGCGACGGCGTCAACATCGCCGCACGGCTGGAGGGGTTGGCCGCACCCGGCGGCATCTGCGTCTCGGGCACGGTCCGCGACCATATCGGCGACCGGCTTCCTTACGCTTTCGAAGACTTGGGCGAGCAGCGCGTCAAGAACATCGCGCGGCCGGTTCGGGTCTATGCATTGCGCCCCGAAGGCATCGCCGGCTCGCCGACGGCACGCGGGTCGCCCATCAGTTCAACTTCGCCCTCCATCGCCGCGCCGCGCCTGTCGATCGTCGTCCTTCCCTTCACCAATCCCAGCAACGATGCTGAGCAGCAGTATTTCGCCGACGGGATCACCGAGGATGTGACGACCGATCTGTCGCGCATCCCGCACATGTTTGTGATCTCGCGCAATACCGCATTCACCTATCAGGGAAAGCGGGTCGACACCAAGCAGATCGGGCGCGAGCTCGGCGTGCGTTACGTGTTGGAAGGCAGCGTTCGCCGATCGGGGAACCAAGTCCGCGTCAATGCTCAGCTAATCGATGCCGAAACCGACGCGCATCTCTGGGCCGAGCGGTTCCACCGCGACATTGACGACCTGTTCGCTCTGCAAGACGAGATCACGAGCCGGATCGCAATAGCGCTCAATGTAGAGCTGATCACTGCTGAGGCCGCGCGGCCCACTGAGCGTCCCGACGCCCTCGATTATATTCTCCGCGGGCGGGCTGCAAGGTTCAAGCCGTATTCGCCCGGCGCTTATTTAGAAGCGGTCGGTCTATTCGAGCGCGCACTGATGCTCGATCCATGGTCCGTTGAGGCACAGAGCCGGTTGGCGATAGCGCTCGCGGGCGGCGTTATCACTAGCATGACCGACACTGCCGAGCTCGATCTCTTGCGGGCTGAAGGTTTGACCGCACAAGACTTGGCAGCATCGCCCCGCAGTCCCCTTCCGCATCACGCCAAAGGCACGGTGTTGCGGGCACAGCGTCGTTACGCCGAAGCAATTCCCGAATACGAGACGGTCCTCGCGTTGGATCGCAATGACGTATCAGCATTATTCTGTCTTGGCCAGTGCAAGCTCCTGACCGGATCGATAGAAGAGACCATACCGCTAGCCGAGCGATGCATCCAGCTCAGTCCCCGTGATCCCAGCCTCGGCGGCTGGTACCAACTGATCGGTCAGGTGCATCTGCTGCAATCGTGCACCGAAGAGGCAATTCTTTGGCTGGAAAAGGCGCGCAACTATATTTCGGCACACTCGTCGATCCATCGCGATCTCGCCACCGCATATGCCCTCAGAGGCGAGATCGAACGTGCCGCCGCCGAACTCACTGAAGCTCGCAGGCTAAGCTCCGACGATCGTTATTCGAGCACCGCCCGGCTGAGGGACGTCTTCCGATATTCCGAGATGTCGAAGTCTCGTGCCTTGATCGATGCCACGTATATCGCCGGGCTGCGCAAGGCCGGGATGCCGGAAGAATAACCGAAGCCGTCTCAACGACGTGGCAGGGCCGTCTGCGGTAGTTATTCGGGGACGGTCAGCGTGATCAGTCTCTCGGCCGCCCGGTCGGCGCGGTCGAGGTGGCGGCAGGTGTTGATCAGCTCCGCGAATTGCGCTTCGCTGATCGCGAGGCCGGGGGCGATGGGGCGGATGCGGCGGGCTTGTTCTTCGAAGTCCCAGATGAACTCGCGGCCGGTGCCTTCCTTTGTGAAACTGCGGCCGTCCTTCGTGAAGATCGTGATGCGCGGGCCGAAGAGAGTACGACGTACGGTCGGAATCAGGGCCACGCGGTGCATCAGGTCGAGCACCTCGGATGGATCAGTTTCGCCGGGGAGGGGTCTGTCGCCGCGCAATAGCGGATAGCCGCGCCGGGCGGCGCCCCAGGCGGTGAAATATTGCGTGCTGCCGACCTGCGGCGGAGTGTCGATGCCGCGGCTGGGGAAAGCTGGGCTCGGGTATTCGGTCTCGAGCCAGTTGACGAGCGCCTCGATGCGGTCGATGTCCTCGTAGCAGAGGTTATGCTCCTCGCACAATCTCGCGGTCACATCGACATGCGCGATGTTGTAGCCGGCGGTCGAATAGATCCGGTAGAGCGTCTCGAGGAAGATCCAGTCGCGGCCAAGGCCTTCGGCGATCTTGGATAGATCGGTGCGGTTCGCGCCCGTAAAACTGTAGCGCAATTCGCCGCGGTTGTTGCCGGCATAGGCATGGTAAAAGCCGGCCTCGCCCTCCAATATCGTCTCGCCGCCGGGTGTGCCGTGCTTCGCCAATGCGACCGCCAGCAATGCGTTGCGCACGGCGCCGCCCTCGCGCAATGAACGGCCGCCGCTGCGGGCGCCTTCAAGATTGCCGGCAGCCAGATTGACGCACTGCGCAATCGCGCTGTGGATCTGGTCCGGGTCGAGGCGCTGCAATTTGGCGGCGGCGACCGCAGCGCCGAAGATCCCAAACACCGGCCCCGCATGGAAGCCGCGCGACATGACGGTCGGGATGAACTCGGCGGCCATGCGCTCCATGACCTCGTAGCCCGCAGCGACGGCAGTCAGAAACTCCGTGCCGGAAGCGTCGGCGACCTCCGCTGCGGCGAGGGCCGCCGGCAGGATCGCGATGCCGGGATGGGTCAGCATGCGGAAGGTGTCCCACTTGCCGCCGGCAAAGATCATCTCGGCATTCACAAAAGCGGCCCCGGCTTTGGTGAGCCGCGTGCCATGGCACAGCACCGTTGCCGTCCCGCCGCCGCCCGCCTCTTCCTCCTGCATCAAGGCCAACGCCTGGCGGCTTCCCGGCATGTCGCGCGCGATCAGCGCCGAGCTCAACGCCTGCAACGTCACGCCCTTCGCCCGATCCACCACCTCCGGTGGGAGGTCCTCGAACTTAAGCTCTGCGACGAACGCGGCGAACTCTCGGCTCAGCGACATGGCGGCTCCCTTTCCGACTCCTACCCGTAGCGCCTCAGATGCGCCGCGACAGGAAAATCCGTTGCGACCCGTAAGACATCCACATTCGTCGCGATTTCAGGAAATCGACACCCAGCACGAGGTCTGCATCGCCTAGCCTGAGGTCTGTGACGGCGATGTCGAGATTGCGGATGACCTCGGTCCCGATTCCCAATCGCGCAAAGCGATGAACGTGCGCATTCAGCTCCTCGGCCGCCGCACCGTGGACCAATATGGCGCGGTCACGTGCCAATACCGCACCGGTCAGGCCAAGAGCGGCGGCGGCCTGCGTCGAGAGCACGGTGAGCTGCGCCCCAGTGTCGATGAATGCGGCAACACTGCGGCCATCCAATTGGACCCGAAAGAACAAGTGGTCACCCAAGGATCGACTGGCGGCGATTTTGTCATAAGGCTCGGCCCAGGCCGGCGCCGCGCCGGCGCAGGTCTGCCTTTGGTAAAGGACCATGCGGTAGCCTGGCAGATCGAGATCGATATCGAAGCTGCTCAACGTGTCGACCCCGAGCACGCCGTCGATCGGCACTACGAAGGCGTTCGCCACGCCGAGCTGTCCGACCCGAACCCTTCGCCAAGGGATCGCAACTCCGCCGATGCTGAAGCTGCGCAACTCGACCTCGCCGGTCTGCAGGCTGCCGGCAATCCCGCGCATCTGCCTTTCGAATTCGATGCGAGGGCGCTGCGCGCCGATCCGCTGAGCGGCGGCTGGGGTCAGAACCGTCGTCTGGGCGCCGGTATCGAGAAGGAGGGTCACCGCCGCGCCGTTAGCGAACAACGTGACGATGGGTGAATTCTGCAGGGTCGCAACCGTGGTCTCGCCCAGCCGGATGGTTCCGCAGACGCCGACCCCATCCGCAGCGTAGCCGGCCGCCGAGATGAGCGCCGTCATTACGATCGCGCCGCTAAGCCATCGCCTTATCGAGGACTCGCTCACCGCCCCACCGTTGAAAAGACCCCACAGGGGTGACATTTGGAACCGGTCTGTGCAAGCAGAACACGACAGGCTCTACGGAACACCCGGATATGCCCGCGTCGGCCCCAACCCACCGCCATTCCCATAGCTCCCACTGGGGCGCTTTTTCCGTGCGGGTCCACGGCGGACAGATCGAGGTCGTACCGCATCCGCGCGACCGCGACCCTTCCCCGCTGCTCGGCAATATTCCCGCCTCTGTCTCGCACCGGACACGCATTGCACAGCCGATGATCCGGAGCGGCTGGCTCGAGCGCAGTCCGGGGCCCGATCGTCGCCGCGGGCGTGAGAGCTTCGTGCCCGTCGAGTGGCCGCGAGCGCTGGACCTGGTCGCGGCGGAATTGCGCCGGATCTATTCGCAATATGGCCCGCGCGCCGTATTCGGCGGATCCTATGGCTGGGCCAGCGCCGGGCGCTTCCATGATGCGCCACGCCAACTACACCGCTTCCTGAATATGGCCGGGGGCTATGTTCGCTCGGTAGGAAGCTACAGCTCGGGGGCGGCTTCGGTGATCTTGCCGCATGTCATCGGGCCGCAGGAGGCGGTGGCCGGAAATAACGTCAGCTGGGACGAGCTGGTTTCGTACAGCTCGCTGGTATTGGCCTTTGGCGGCATGGCGCTGAAGAACAATGATGTCGGCGGGGGCGGGACCAGTGAACATATTGCCCGCGTCCGGCTGCGTGCCGCGCGGGGAAACGGAGTCGAATTTCATCTAGTCGGTCCGCTGCGCGATGACCTGCCGGCGGAAATCGAGGCAGTTTGGCACCCGATCCGACCGGGCACCGATGTGGCGTTGATGCTCGGAATGGCGCATACGCTGGTGACCGCGGGGCTGCACGACCGCGCGTTTATTGAGCGATATTGTGTCGGCTACGATGATTTCGAAACCTATCTGCTCGGCCGCGAGGACGGGCAGCCGAAGAATGCCGAATGGGCCGCTGCGATTTGCGGCTTGCCGGCCGAGGAGATCATTGACTTGGCGCGGCGAGCCGCCGGCCGGCGCAGCTTGGTGACGTGCTCGCAGTCGCTGCAGCGCGCCGAACATGGTGAACTGCCCGTGTGGACGGGTGTCGTGCTGGCCGCATTGCTGGGCCAGATCGGCTTGCCGGGCGCTGGCTTCGCCTATGCGTTGGGCTCGACCTCTAATACCGGAAAGCCGCCGCTGGCGGTGCCGCTGCCGACACTGCCGCTGGGCCAGAACAGCATCAGCGATTTGATTCCCGTGGCGCGCATTGCCGACATGCTGCTCAATCCCGGCGAGCCGTTCGACTTTAACGGCCAGCGGCTCACCTATCCCGACATCAAGCTGGTCTATTGGGCCGGCGGCAATCCGTTTCACCATCACCAGGATTTGAACCGCCTGCGCGCCGCGTTTGCGCGGCCCGACACCCTTATCGTGCACGATTCGGTATGGACGGCCAGCGCCCGGCACGCCGATATCGTATTGCCCGCGAGCATCACACTGGAGCGGGAGGACATCGGCGGCTCCGCCGGCGACCCCTTGCTGATTGCGATGCACCGGGCAGTGCGGGCGTTTGCCGGGGCTCGAGACGACTATGACATATTCTCTGCATTGGCCGAGCGGCTCGGCATTGCCAAGCAGTTCACCGAGGGCCGCTCGGCGCGGCAATGGCTGCGGCATCTTTATGAACCCACTCGCCGCGCGCTACTGGAGCACGGGGCGGTAGCTCCCGATTTCGACGAGTTATGGGAAACGGGCGAGCTGATATTGCCGACAGAGGCGGGGGGCGGCGGCATCGTGCGGGCATTCCGCCGCGACCCGATTACGGCGCCATTGCCGACCCCGAGCGGCAAGATCGAGATCGCCTCCGCAACAATTGCGAGCTTCGGCTATGCGGATTGTCCCGGACATCCGGCCTGGCTGCCGCCGGCGGAATCCCCGAGTTCGCGTTTTCCGCTGCAGCTCATTGCCAATCAGCCGGCAACCCGTCTGCATAGTCAGCTCGATTTTGGCGCCACGAGCCTCAAATCGAAGATCAAGGGCCGCGAGCCGGTGCGCATAAATCCGTTGGATGCCGCGGCGCGAGGGATTCGCGACCGCGACATCGTCCGCCTCTACAACGCGCGCGGGGCGTGTCTCGCCGCTGCAGTGTTGAGCGAGGCGCTGCGCCCTGGTGTCGTCCAGCTCTCGACCGGCGCTTGGTACGACCCCGAGGATCCTGCCGCGGACAACCCGATGTGTGTGCACGGCAACCCAAATGTTCTCACCCGTGACGCCGGGACATCGGAATTGGCGCAGGGCTGCACCGGGCAGCTCACCGTGGTCCAGATCGAACGCTTCGACCGTCCCTTGCCGCCGATAAAGGCATTCGACCCGCCGCCCTCCGCGAGCCAGTGATCTCTTATGCGGGTCGGGCGATGTAGCCGTAGGCGGTATTGCTGCGCGCCGGGCCATCCTCCAAGTAGGCCGCCCTGAGCTTGGCAATCCCATCGTCCCTCAACGGCGCGAGATCGGCGTGGAGATCGAGCTTGTAGAACTGCGCGGCGTTGTAGCCAAAGATGGCGGTCTTGACGGCCCCGTCGGCTGCGCCGAGAGGTGCAAAGCCGTGTTTCTTCTGCATGTCCTGCGGGATCTCGAGCCGGCGGAACGCTTCGATCTGCCATTGCGGCGAGCCGTACCATACCGAATCCGTTCCCCAGAACACGTGGTCGTGCCCCAGCCCCTTGATCAAGGTGCCCATGAACGCAGCGCAGAAGCGCGGGTTCGAGACAGCCGAGATCGCGAAGGATGTGCCGATATCGGCGTAGACATTGCTGGCGCCGGTCTTCTCCGGGATCGCCGCGAGATCGGATACCCAGCGGATGTAGCCGCTCTTCTCGAACTCGGCGAGCTCACTGTCGGGATCCTCGAGAAAGGCGCGAAGGGCAGAATGGTAGATCACAAAATTGAGCTGAGGCCAGTCCTTTGCGGCCTTTGGCAGATCGTCGACATTGGCATATTTCCAGGCACCGCCGGGAATCGCAGTCTCGTAATCCTTGGGCAATAGGCCCTTGTGGATGCATACCGTCGTGATCCCGGCCTTCACCGCCTTTTCGTAGAACGGGTAGACAAGCTTCTCGTCATCGAGCCGCCATGGATACTTGGTCGTCTGCGGCCGCAGTGGGTCGCCGATCGTGTAACCCTTCCAGCTGTTCGGCTTCACTTCGGCGATGCAGCGGTCGACCTCTTCCATCCAGCCGGGCTGGCCTGGGGTGAACAGCGAGTGGAATAACAGGCGCTTGGAGCCGGCGATGCTGTTGACGGTCTGGTTCGCCAGCTTGATCTGATCGTTGGATAGGAACCATGCCGCTGGGTTGTCGAACGGGGCGCCGCTCAACAGCGCCACCTTAGTGTCGCTGTCGAGATAAACCTCCTTCAGGAAGTTATCGAACTTGTAGCGATCCAGCGAAAGCCCGAACGAATCCTTCAGCAATGACGGGTTCCAGTGCGCCCCGGCATATTTGGCGAGGCCGAGAATGTCCTCAACCTTGTAGTCGTCGCGCACGAAATGAACCTGATCATCGAGGATGAACTGTCCTGCAAGGCCGTTCGCCCGCTCCGCGGCGGCATCGGGCTGGGCGGCCTCGGCCGCTGAGACATCGAAGATCGGCCCGAACACGTCGTTCAGCGCGACAAAGGCCGCCGCCATGCCGCAGCTGGTGCGCAGGAAATGCCGCCGGTCCATCCCGAGCCTGCGGGCATTGGCCTCGGCAAGATCCTTTAGGCGCTCTTCGAATTGCCGCTGCCGCTTCGTCTGCGGGAGCGGATTGAATTCGCCGTTCGAAACGATCCGGGTCGGCACGGGTGATCGAAACGCGACCTTTTCCGCCGGCTCGGTCTGCGCGAGCTCCCTCTTGCTCAAGAAAATCGCCATATCCCTTCCTCCCCAAGTTTGAACGCGAGCGGCACTAAACGGCACCGCCGCAGCCCTCGACGGAATGTTCTTTTCTCTTACGAGCGGGGATACTCGCCCTTGGTTGCGACATGGTCAAGCTAGGCTCGCCCTCACGCGGGGAGCGGGCGCGGTAGTTTCGATCAGGTCGCCGATGCTGCTATAAAAGCAGTGGCAAACGAGATCAGAACGATGCAGCTGCTCATCGACCGCGACCGGAATGGCGCATGACCGGAGACATGGGAGATCTGAAAGCACTGCTGGCGCACGTCGCCTCGGGGCGCAGCCTCAGCGAGAGCGAGGCGGAGGCGGCGTTCGACATCATCATGAGCGGCAATGCCACGCCCTCGCAGATGGGCGCATTCCTGATGGCTTTGCGGGTCCGCGGCGAGACGGTTGATGAGATCACCGGGGCGGCGCGGATCATGCGGGCAAAGGCCGTTGCCATCGATGCGCCGCCGGGCACGATCGACACCTGCGGCACCGGCGGTGATGCCTCGGGCAGCTTCAACATTTCTACCGCGAGCGCATTGGTGGTCGCCGGTTGCGGCGTGCCGGTCGCCAAGCACGGAAATCGAGCGCTGTCTTCGAGATCGGGTTCGGCGGATGTACTGACCGCGTTGGGTGTCAATATCGACGCGGACTTCGCCGTCGTCCGCGAATGCCTGTGGGAAATCGGCATCGGCTTTCTGATGGCCCCGCGCCATCACAGCGCGACCCGGCATGTCGCGCCGACCCGCGTCGAGCTCGGGACGCGTACGATCTTCAATCTGCTCGGGCCGTTGTCGAGTCCGGCGAAGGCACCGCGGCAGCTCGTCGGCGTGTTTGCGCCGGAGTGGGTCCGGCCGATGGCCGAGGTGCTCGGCCGTCTCGGCTCCGAGCGCGCCTGGGTGGTCCATGGTTCAGGCCTCGACGAACTGACGACCACGGGCACGACAACGGTCGCAGCATTCGAGGATGGCAATGTCGAAATGTTCGAGCTGGTGCCCGAAGATTTCGGGCTGGCGCGGGCACGGCTCGAAGAGATTCGTGGCGGCGAGCCGGAGCACAACGCCAGGCTAATGGGGGACTTGCTTGCGGGGGCAGATGGGCCGCTGCGCGATGTCGTGCTGCTGAACAGTGGCGCGGCGCTTGTCGTCGCGGGAAGCGCCGCGGCGCTCGGGGACGGCATCGAACTCGCCGCCCGTTCGCTCGATTCAGGCGCGGCCCGGAGGGTATTGGAAGCGCTGATCGCTCGAACCAACGCGCCAGCAGAGGCAGCAGTCGCCCAATGAGAGACGTGCTTGCCGAGATCTGCGCCGAGAAGCGTGCCCATGTCGCCCGCGCAAAGGCCGCAATATCCGAGGCCGAGCTGCTCGCCGGGCTCGCAGAGGTCCCGCCGGTGCGACCGTTTGCGGCGGCGCTCGAGCGGCATCTCGCTGCCGGCCGCTATGGTCTGATTGCCGAAATAAAGAAAGCCTCTCCGAGCGCCGGGCTCATTCGGAAGGACTTCGATCCAGCGGCATTGGCCCGCGCCTATGAGGCGGGCGGGGCGAGCTGCCTCTCGGTGCTGACCGACGCGCCGTATTTCCAGGGCAGCGACGATGATCTCGCGGCGGCTCGCCGGGCAGTGCGGCTGCCGGTACTGCGCAAGGATTTCATTCTCGACCCCTACCAGGTCATCGAGAGCCGCCGCATCGGCGCCGACTGCATCCTATTAATCATGGCGGTGCTGTCCGATGCGGCGGCCAATGAGCTCGCGGCGGCGGCCGCCGAACTTGGGCTCGACGTCCTCGCCGAAGTCCATGACGGCTCCGAGCTCGACCGCGCGTTAGGGCTGGGCGTAGGCCTGATCGGTATCAACAACCGCGATTTGAAGACGCTCAGGACCGATCTGCGCACGACGGAAGCCCTTGCGCCGCAGGTGCCGTCGGACCGTCTCGTTGTCGCCGAAAGCGGGATCCGCAGCCCCGAGGATCTCGACATGTTGGCGGCCGCCGGGGCTCGATGTTTCCTGGTCGGTGAAAGCCTGATGCGCGAGCAAGACGTCACCGTGGCGACCCGCCGGCTGCTGCGCCTACCCGAGCCGGGCTTCACGCATCTCGATACCGAGGGCCGGGCGCGGATGGTCGATGTCTCCGACAAAGCGGAAACCGACCGCATCGCAGTCGCCGGTGCGCGCGTGGTCATGCGGCCGGAAACGCTCGAACGTATCCGCGCGGGTGCCGTCGCCAAAGGCGATGTGCTCGCGGTGGCGCGGCTGGCCGGCATCATGGCAGCGAAACGCACAGCGGAGCTGATCCCGCTTTGCCACCCGCTTGCCCTCACCTCAGTCAATGTCGAGCTCGAATGCGCCCCGGAGCGGTCGGCGGTCGAGATCACCGCGACATGCAAGTTGCGCGGCCGCACCGGCGTCGAGATGGAGGCGCTGACGGCGGCGAGTGTGGCGGGGTTGACCGTTTACGACATGTGCAAAGCCGTCGACCGCGGGATGGTCGTCACCGATTTGCGTTTGCTGCGCAAATCGGGGGGCAAGTCGGGAGATTGGGAGGCAGAGCCGTGATTTCCGTCGAAGAAGCGCTGTCACGTCTGCTTGCGCCGCTCGAAGAGCTGCCGCCCGAGCAGATCTCGATCGCCGAAGGGCTCGGCCGAGTGCTCGCCGAGGATGTCGCGGCTCGCCGCACCCAGCCGCCTTTTGCGGTCTCGGCGATGGACGGCTATGCGGTCCGTGCGGAGGATTTGACGACCGTGCCGGTCGAGCTGCGGATCGTCGCCGAGGTGCCAGCCGGCGCTGGGTTCGGCGGCCATATCGGCGCTGGCGAAGCCGCCCGCATATTTACCGGCGCGCCATTGCCGGCGGGCACCGACACGATCATCATTCAGGAGGACACGCAGCGCGAGGGCGATCGCGTCCGCGTGCTTGAAGGTGCGCCGCGCGGCCGGTACGTCCGCCGCGAAGGCCTCGACTTTGACGAAGGCGATGTGTTGTTGCGGGCTGGGCGGCGGCTGACCGCGCGCGATATCGGCCTGCTCGCCGCAATGAACCGGCCATGGCTCTTTGTGCATCGCCGGCCGCGCATCGGGATTCTGTCGACCGGCGACGAGATCGTCATGCCCGGCGACCCGATCGGGCCGCACCAGATCGTCAGCTCGAACAGCTTGGCGCTGGCGGCCTTCGTATCGGCTTGCGGCGGAATCCCTCTGTCGGTCGGCAATGCGGCGGACGATCCCGAAGCGCTGCGCCGTATCGCCGCCGCAACCCGAGGGGTGGACCTGCTGGTGACGACCGGCGGGGCCTCTGTCGGTGACCACGATCTGGTGCGCGACGCGCTCGCCGCAGACGGGCTGGAGCTCGACTTCTGGCAGATCGCAATGCGGCCGGGCAAACCGCTGATGGTCGGCCTCTACCGCGGAACCCCAATGGTCGGCCTGCCCGGCAATCCAGTATCGACGATGGTCTGTGCGCTTTTGTTCCTGCGGCCAGCTCTCGACCGCCTGAGCGGCGCCGCGCCCTCCGCGGAGGCGGCTCCGGCGGTGCGGCTCGGCGTGGCGCTGCCCGAGAACGACAGGCGACAGGACTACCTGCGCTCACGGCTTACCCGCGCGCCTGACGGCGCGGTCGAAGCGTTTCCGTTCGAGGTGCAAGACAGCTCGATGATGCGCCTCCTTTCGGCCGCCGACTGCCTCGTCGTCCGCCCGCCGCATGCCCCTGCGGCTGCGGCTGGGGAAACTGTGCCGATTGTACCCTTCCCGAGCGGCGTGCTGCCGTTCTGACCAGGCAAAGCGGTCCGGTCATGTCGACGCTGATTGCAGGAAGCCGCCTGGGGCTCACGCGGTTTGTCGCAGTCGGGCGGCGCGGGCGAGATCGACCGAGACCAGCTGCGAGACGCCGCGTTCGGCCATCGTAACGCCGAACAGACGGTCGACCCGCGCCATAGTGATGCGATGATGCGTGACGATCAGAAAACGTGTGCCGGTGGTGTCGGCGATGTCGCCGACGAGGCTACAGAACCGGTCGACATTGGCGTCGTCGAGCGGCGCGTCGACCTCGTCCAATACGCAGACCGGCGCGGGATTGGTCAGGAATGCCGCGAACAAGAGAGCGAGCGCGGTCAGCGCCTGCTCGCCGCCGGAGAGTAGCGACAATGACTGCAGCCTCTTACCCGGCGGGCTCGCCATGATTTCGAGGCCGGCGACGAGCGGATCCTCATCGTCGACCAGCGCCAGATGGGCCTTGCCGCCGCCGAAAAGGCGCGTGAACAGCTCGGCGAAGTGGCTGTTGATACGGTCGAACGCTCCCGTGAGGCGCCGCCGCACTTCCTGGTCAAGCGCCGAGATGCCGCGCCGCAGCCGAGTGATCGCCTCGGTGAGCTCGGCGCGCTCGTGCTGCAAGCCGGCCATCCGCAGCTCAACTTCGGCGGCCTCGCTCTCGGCCATCAGGTTCACCGGCCCCATGCCGTCGCGCTCGCGGGTCAAGCGGTCGAGCCGCGCTGCTGTCTCGGAGGGATCCGGCGGGATTTCGCTTCCGGCGAGGCCTGCGAGCTCGTTCAACGCCCCGGGTGCGGCATCGAGCCGTTCGCGAATTTCGCGCTCCAGCCGCGTCAGCGCCTCAGCCGCGCTGTGCTGCAACACTTCGGTCCTGGCGAGCCGTTCGCGAGCCTCGGCCAGCAACTGATCCGCGCCGCGCGCGCCCCCAGCCGCTTCGCGCAAGCGTGTCTCGGCGAGAGCGAGCGCATCCCCTGC